>JBPOET010000200.1:0-4369 GCA_051251675.1 Parasphingopyxis sp.
CCGGATCAGCTTGCCCGGTTTGATCTCCTGATCGTAAACGCCCTCGGCGCGGCGCTTGGGCTTCTTGCCATCCTGCATGAGGAAAGTGGCCGCCGCCTGCTGATCGAGGTCCCAGAGCAGGGTGCGGCGCGATGAAAGCATGGCGGCGCACCAGGCGAGGTTTACCGCCAGCGTCGTTTTTCCGACCCCGCCTTTCAGGCTATAAATCGCAATCGTTGCCATGCCGCAATCCTAGCGTCCGCAGATCGCATCGCCAAATCGCGATGGTTAAGAACATCCCATTTTGGGACGCTGTTTCACGCTCCTATTCAACGGCTTGACTGTCTTCGCTCATATAGAGCCTGTCGAGCCATGCCCGCATGTCTGCCGCGCTGCGGTCGGGCGCTTCCTCCATCGGTATGTGGCCGATATCCGGATAAGCGATCAGGACGCTGTCCGGGATATGCTCGTCGAACCATTGGCCGGATGAAAGCGGCACAAGCGGATCCTCCTCGCCCCATATCAGCAATGTCGGCACCGTAATGCGCGCCATCGTTTCCGGGCTCGCCACGGATCGCTCCGTACGCGCCCGCGCGCCGGTCGCCGCGCGGTTCCCGGGATAGAGGAGGAGGTCATAGTAGCGGTCCACCATGATATCGTCGACAATGTCTTCGTTGCTCACGCTTTGCCGGATAGACTGTTCGACCATCGAGCGCGGAGTAATTTTCTCCATCAAGCGGGAAATAACCGGCATCTGTGCGATGCGAAACCCGATGGGCAGTTTACGCGGGCGGGCCTCGGGCACGCCGGAAGCGCCGATGAGTGCGAGCCCGGTAATCCTGTCCCCATGCGCAAGGGCATAGTTCCAGCTCACCCAGCCGCCCATCGAGCTGCCGCCCAGGGCGAACTCCGAGAGCCCGAGCGCATTGGCGACGCCGTCCAGGGTTTCGACAAATATCGCTGTTTCGTAATTGCCGTCGGGAGTAGGGCCGGTTAGCCCGTGGCCTGGCTGGTCATAGGTGACGATGCGATAATCGTCTGAAAGGCGCTCGACCCAGGGTTCCCAAGTCTGAAGAGAAGCGCTCGAGCCATGCACCAGCACAAGCACGGGTGCATCGCGCGGTCCTTCGTCGCGGACATGAACGGTCAGCCCACCTGGAAGTTCGATGAATTGCGACGCTTCATTGGTATAGCGCGCGCGGAGATCGTCCACATCCCGGTCCGGCGTCCAGAACCAGAAAATGGCGCCGCCGATCAGAATCAGCAGGATCAGCGCGGCCCATTTGAAAAATCTTTTCATTGCCGCGCCGCTCCTTTTTCCTGTGCGTCTAGATTATCTCTTTGACCAGATCCTGAGGACGGCAGAGCCGCACACCCTTTTCGGTTTCGACAATCGGTCGATTGATGAGAATCGGGTTTTTGACCATCGCATCGAGGATCGCGTCATCGCTGACATCCGGATCGTTCAGGCCGAGTTCCTTTGCCAGGGGCTCTTTGGCGCGCAAACCGTCGCGCGGCGAGATTCCGGCTTTTTTATAGAGATCGGCAAGCTTTTTCTTGCTGGGCGTGTCGTTCAGATATTCCACGACGCGAACTGCAATAGCCGGTGCCTTTTCCAGAATCTCAAGCGTCTTGCGGGACGTGCCGCAGCGCGGATTGTGGTAGATTATGGCCTGCATCGAACTAACTACTCCTGTACCTTCGACAAGTTTTCCAAAACTGCCATCGCCTCGTCACGCCGGGCCCAGGGCACGAAAACATGATCGTGATGATATGCCGCAACTATATTGGCACTGATCCCTGTTTCGGCAAGCGCTGAGGCTATTTTCGCCGTCAGTCCGACGGCGCTGAGCGCGCTCGTAGCGCCGATTGTGATTTTTGCCCAGCCCTCTTCGTAGTCCAGGCCGATCCCATCAAGGATGGAGGAAAGCGCAATTACGCTCGCGCCCTCGGCTTCGGCGAAGGTGGCGACAGGCACCAGTCCCTGCGGCCAGCCAGATCCGATTGGAATCGTCACAAAGCCATGCTCTTCTTCGGCGAGCATGGGTTTCAGGTCACGCAATAGCGTTGCAAGATCCGATTCGCCGCGCATTTAGCTGGCCTCGGTTTCGGCCTGGTCGCGCGCCAGCCATTCCTCGAGCCATTTGATTGTATAGTCGCCTGCGAGGAAATCCGGATCGTCTAGCAAGGCCTGGTGCAAGGGCAGGGTCGTGTCCACACCCTCTATCACCATTTCTTCCAGTGCGCGGCGCAGGCGCATGATGCACTTTTTCCGGTTTTTGCCATAGACGATCAGTTTGGCGACCATCGAATCATAATAGGGCGGGATCGAATAGCCGGTGTAGAGGCCACTATCGACGCGCACATGCATGCCGCCGGCCGCGTGATAGTTGATCACCTTGCCTGGCGATGGGGCGAAGGTCTTGTGATGCTCGGCATTGATCCGGCACTCGATAGCATGGCCGGTGAACGTCACTTCGTCCTGGGTGACGGACAGCGGCTGTCCGGCGGCGACAAGTATCTGCTCGCGCACCAGGTCAAGACCCGTGATCATCTCTGTCACCGGATGCTCGACCTGGAGCCGGGTGTTCATCTCGATGAAGTAGAAGCCGCCATCCTCATACAGGAATTCGATGGTGCCCGCCCCGCGATAGCCCATATCGGCCATTGCATTGGCGCAGATATCGCCCATCCGCGTGCGTTCCTCCTCCGTGATAACGGGAGAAGGCGCCTCTTCCAGCACTTTCTGGTGGCGGCGCTGGAGCGAACAGTCGCGCTCGCCCAGATGGACGGCCTTGCCCTTGCCGTCGCCAAAGATCTGGAATTCGATATGGCGCGGATTGCCGAGAAATTTCTCGAGATAAACCGTGTCGTCGCCAAAGGCCGATTTGGCTTCCGAGCCCGCCTGCTTGATCAGCGATTCGAGCTGGCTGGCGTCCGGAACGACTTTCATCCCGCGCCCGCCGCCGCCGGAAGCGGCCTTCACAATCACCGGATAGCCGATTTCATCCGCCACTTTCTTGGCCGCGGAAATCTCTTTCACCGCACCGTCGGAACCCGGCACGAGTGGAAGCCCCAGCTTGCCCGCGCTACGCTTCGCTTCGACCTTGTCGCCCATGATTCGGATATGCTCGGGCTTCGGGCCGATCCAGATTATGTCATGGTCTTCGACGATTTTGGCGAATTTCTCGTTCTCCGAGAGAAAGCCATAGCCGGGATGGATCGCATCGGCGCCGCTGATCTCGGCCGCCGAGATGATGTTGGGAATGTTGAGATAGCTGTCGGTAGCCGAGGGCGGACCGATACACACGGTTTCATCGGCAAGCAGCACATGCTTGGCCTGGGCATCGGCGGTCGAATGCACGGCCACCGTCTTGATGCCCATTTCGTGGCATGCGCGATGGATGCGGAGCGCAATCTCGCCTCGATTGGCGATCAGGACCTTCTTGATCACAGCCGCCGGCCTATTCGACTGTGGCGAGCGGTTGGTTGAACTCGACCGGCTCGGCATCTTCGACCAGAAGGGCCGTCACGGTGCCCGATTTTTCCGCAACGATGGGGTTCATAACCTTCATCGCTTCGATGATCAGCAGGGTATCGCCCTGCGATACCGAATCGCCAACCTTGATAAACGGGGCGGCACCGGGTTCAGGCGCAAGATATACGGTGCCGACCATCGGCGATTTTACCGTGTCCGGATTGTTCTCGGCGCTTGCAGCGGGGGCGGCTTCGACCGGGGCAGGAGCGGCAGCAGGTGCCGGAGCCGCCGCGGGGGCAGGGGCAGCGGCAGTCATGACCGCCGCGCCGCCGGACGAGCGGGCCACGCGGATACAGCGATCGCCATCCTCTACTTCGATTTCGGTAAGATTGGCTTCGTCCAGCATTTCGGCGAGCTGGCGAACCAGATCGACGTCAACATTCATGGTGCCGGCAGCGGCGCCTTTGTTGGTTGTCATCACAGACCCTTTATCCCTGTTGTCGGCCCCCGGGCCGGACTGCAAGCTTTTGCTTTTACTCAAAGCTGTATGGCTGCGTCCAGCGCCAGCAGGTAGGAAAGTGCCCCAAATCCGGAAATAGTTCCGCGAGCCGCCTGGCCCACCAGGCTTTTGTGGCGGAAGGATTCGCGGGCATGGGGGTTGGAAATATGGACCTCGATCACCGGAACCGAAACAGCTTTGATGGCATCGTGCAGCGCGACCGATGTGTGGGTAAAACCAGCCGCATTCAACAGGATAGCCTTGGCATTCTCAGCCTCGGCCTCATGTATCCAGTCAAGCAGATGTCCCTCGTGATTCGATTGCCGGACCTCGACATCCACGCCGAGTTGCTGGGCCCGGTCTTCCAGCTGGCCCGCGATATCGTCGAGCGTGTCGGAGCCATATATCTCGGG
>JBPOET010000201.1:0-4365 GCA_051251675.1 Parasphingopyxis sp.
GCCAAGTCAACCCGGGGAGTGCTCTTTGCGGGAGCCGACCGGTGGACCCGCATGCTGGCCAAAGCCCTTCAGGATGTTGGCCTCCCCGTGCTTTTGCTCGACCGCTTCGACGGCATTTTTGACAACATTGGTCAGCGCCTGCCCCAATTGGCGGCGATCGCAAACGAGCGACGGCAAATCGGCCTCGGCCTCCTGGGTGAATGCGATCTCGGGATGCGCGACCTCATGCAGGAATATGGCCTGACGGCAGATATCGACGATCGATTCATCCCTGAAAATGGGCTTGGGCATCCGGGCGAAAGACGAAAATTCGTCAACCATGCGCCGTAGATCGCCAACCTGTCTGACAATCGTTCCGGTCAACTTGGAAAACACGCCGCTGTCAGGATCGGCCGCCGTGCCGAAGCGCCTCTGCAACCGCTCGGCGGCCAGCTGGATGGGAGTCAGCGGATTTTTGATTTCATGGGCGATCCGCCTTGCGACATCCGACCATGCGGCCCGGCGCTGATCCAGCAATTGCTGGGTAATATCGTCGAAGGTCAGCACATGGCCGCCCTGATCTTCCACCAGGGTTACGGCCAGGGTGCGCGGTTCGCCGCCGCTCGTCATCTGGATCTCCCGCGTGCTCGGGCCGTCATCGATCAACCGATCCAGTTCGGGCGCGATATCGCGCAGGCATTCACCCATTACCGCCTGTTGATCCGCTTCCATCAGCTCCGCCGCCGATCGGTTTATCAATCGGACACGGCGATCGCTGTCGACGGAAACGACACCCGCCGTGACGCTGGACAGGACAGCCTCCGTGAAGGCCCGTCGGCTGTCCAGCTGGTCGTTGGCAAGCACCAGAGCCCCCGTCTGTTCTTCAAGCCGGCTGGTCATGCCGTTGAAGGCGCTTGCCAGGGTGCCGATCTCGTCGCGGGCTTCCGGCTCGGCGACCCGTGTCGAAAGATCGCCGTCCGCAATTTTGCGTGCGGCGTCGACCAACGCCCCCACCGGGCGGACAAGCCGGTCCGCAACCGTAAGCGCGATCCAGATCGCGGCTGCCACGATCAGCAACGAAATCAGCAGCAGCGCGGCGTTGAAACGCAACTGCATGGCTTTGCCGCGATCGATCAGCTCGTCATAATCGTTGAGAATCGCCTGGGCGCGTTCCGTCTGGCGCTGCATTTGCGGATCGGATGCCCGCGAAGCGTAAATGAGATAGGGAGACCCTTCGCCAAAACGGGCGAGCGCCTCGAACCGGTCTCCGGCATCGTTGACCGCCGATTGATGCTCTGCGTCCAGCGTCGCCAGCAGCGAGGCCGTCAGGCGGGTTTCCATCGAACTGTCGTCCGGATTGACAAGGGCGACCGTGCGGACATCGCCATTCTCGCCAACCGTGAAGATCGCCGCATCGGACAGTTCCCGCGCATAGACCTGAAACGCGAAATTCTCGACGAATTCCGCCGTTTCGAATGCGGATCCCTCGACGAGCGGCGCGAGATCGGCCGCCATTGTGCGGGTTTCCGCTTCCACCTCTTCCAGGCTTTCCAGATAGAAATCCTGTGCAAGACTGCCGGCATTTTCCAGCGTGTCGCGCGCCCGTTCGGAGAACCAGAATTCGACGCCATATTGGAACAATAGCGAGGCGAAGATCACGACCAGCAGCGTCGGCACCGCTGCGATGCCTGAAAAGAGCGCCACGAGACGGACATGGAGCTTGCCCTTGCCCCCTATGGGAGAAAGCGCGGCCCGGCGCTGCGCTATCCGGCGAGCGATCAGCACCATCAGGAACATCGCCGGCACCAGAAGGGATACGAGCAATAGCGCGGTCAGAAACGGCGTCAGGAACAGATCGTCGGAGCCCTGCCGCGTCAGGATAAAATAGCTGAGCGCGACCATGGCGAGGAAGGTGCCGAGCGTAACCAGCTCGATCGACGGCATGAACCAGCTTTTACGGCGCAGGCCGTCCAGACCGCCCTCGTTGTCCGTCAAATTGCCTGAAACAGCTTCCGTTGCCATAGTTGCACGGCTAACACAGCTGCGTTGCATAGAAAACACAGTTTTCCCTTGGTGTGGACGCTTAATGGCGCTGCCAGCGGGCGGTCTGTCGCAAAAATCCGATTTTCCGTCGTTTCTCGGGAAGGTCAGGCCGCCTGCGATATCGCAGGACCGAAGAAATCGGCCAGCATCTGAAGCACCTGTTCGGGGTCGTTTTCCTGATTGGCCCGGTTACGGAACTCGGCCGACCCGGGAAGGCCCTTCGTGTACCAGCCAATGTGCTTGCGCGCGACTTTGACGCCGACATCGGCGCCGTAAAGATCAAGCATATCCCGGTAATGGCCGGCGATCACGCGGTACTGCTCATCGAGCGACGGATCGGCGCTGCGTTCCCCGGTTTTGAACCAGTGCATCATCTGGCTGAGGAGCCAGGGTTTTCCATAGGCGCCGCGCCCCACCATCACGCCATCCGCGCCGGACAGACGAAGCGCCTCTTCCGCGTCTTCGATCGAACAGATATCGCCATTGACGATGACCGGCAGCGATACGGCCTGCTTCACCTCGGAAACGAAGGCCCAGTCAGCATGACCCCGATACATCTGGCACCGCGTGCGGCCATGGACCGTGATCAGCTGCGCGCCCAGATCTTCGGCGATACGGGCAAGCTCTGCCGCATTGCGGTTGGAATCGTCCCAGCCCGTCCGCATCTTTACCGTCACAGGAACCTTCACGGCCTTCACGGTCGCTTCGATCAGGGACGCTGCAAGCGGCAAATCGCGCATCAGCGCCGATCCCGCATCGCCGTTGACGACCTTCTTCACCGGGCACCCCATATTGATATCAATGATCGCCGCGCCGCGATCTTCGTTCAGGCGTGCGGCATCCGCCATCACCTCCGGCTCGCATCCGGCAAGCTGCATCGACACCGGTTCCTCGATCGGATCCCAGGAGGCTTTTTGCAGCGACTGGCGGGTCTCGCGGATCATCGCATGGCTCGCGATCATCTCCGTAACGTTCAGGCCGGAACCATAGCGACGCACGAGCCGCCGGAACGGCCGATCGGTCACGCCCGTCATCGGCGCCAATATGACCGGCGTTTCAATGGTCAGCGGACCAACAGGGATCGGGGCAAGTTGCGTCATTCGGCTTTGCGTTACGTTTTCGCCATATTTTCGATATCTGGCGCGCATCTAGGGATAAAGGCGTTGGCGGGCAAGCCGGGGCTCGGCTAAGGCGGTTCCGATGCCCGACCAATCCCGCATAATCGCTCTGATAGTCGCCGCCGGTACAGGCCAGCGCGCGGGCGGTGAGTGCCCGAAACAGTATCGCGCCCTCCGCGGCAAGGCGGTGCTGGCCCACGCCATAGACGCTTTTGCCAATCATGCCGCAATAAGCGGTATCCGCGTCGTTATCGGCGAAGGACAGGAAACCGCCTATCGGGACGCGATTGGAGAACGCGAACTGGGTCCGCCGATAACAGGCGGAATGACCCGCCAGGAATCCGTGCACAAGGGCCTGGAAGACATTGCGGCAGCAGGCGGCGCCGATATCGTGCTGATCCACGATGCCGCCCGGCCCTTTACACCCATGGCCGTGATCGATCGCCTGATCCATGCACTGGGAGCAGCAAGCGGCGCTGTGCCGGCTCTACCCATAGTCGACAGCATCGCCCGGACCGACGGGACCACGGTCGACCGGTCCGGCTTCGTCGCGATTCAGACACCGCAAGCCTTTCGCTTTGACACCATTCTCTCCGCCCATCGCGCATGGGCAGATGCCGAACCGGCAACAGACGATGCCGCCATTGCCCGCGCGGCCGGCCACAAGATCGATCTTGTCGAAGGCGATCCCGCACTCAAGAAAATCACCTTTGCAGAGGATTTCGCGATGCCATCCCCCATCATCGCTCGCACCGGCCTTGGTTATGACGTTCATGCCTTTGCCGAGGGCGATCATGTCTGGCTGTGCGGTGTGCGGATCCCGCATGACCGCGCCCTTGCCGGACACTCGGATGCCGATGTCGGGCTGCATGCACTGACCGATGCGATCCTCGGCGCGCTGGGCGAGGGCGATATTGGCGATCACTTCCCGCCAAGCGATCCGCAATGGAAAGGCGCGCCCTCCTCCCATTTTCTTGCCCATGCCCGCGATCTTGCACTGAAACGCGGCGCCACAATCCACCATGTAGACATAACGCTGATCTGCGAAGCCCCGAAAATCGGTCCGCATCGCGCAGCCATGCGCGCCCGGATTGCCGATATCCTTGCGATTCCGGAAAATTCTGTCAGCGTGAAAGCGACAACGACAGAGAAGCTCGGCTTTACCGGGCGCAGAGAGGGCATCGCCGCGCAGGCCGTAGCCACTCTCGGCACGATGGAGGAATGA
>JBPOET010000202.1:0-4350 GCA_051251675.1 Parasphingopyxis sp.
AAGATAGAGCGAATGATGCGAGGTTCTGCCGATGCCTAAAGTCACCGTAGATGGCGTTGAACTCGAGGTCCCCGAGGGCGCGACCGTGCTGCAGGCGTGCGAGATTGCCGGCAAGGAAATTCCGCGTTTCTGCTATCATGAGCGGCTGAGCATCGCCGGCAATTGCCGGATGTGCCTGGTCGAAGTGAAGCCCGGGCCGCCCAAGCCGCAGGCCTCCTGCGCGCTGCCCGCCGCCGATGGGCAGGAAATCTTTACCACCACCGAGATGGTCAAGAAGGCGCGCGAGGGGGTGATGGAGTTTCTCCTCATCAACCATCCGCTCGATTGCCCGATCTGCGACCAGGGCGGCGAATGCGACCTGCAGGATCAAGCCATGGCCTATGGCAAGGGCCATACGCGCTATGAGATGAACAAGCGCGCGGTGACGGAAAAATATATGGGCCCCGTCGTCAAGACCGAGATGACGCGCTGCATCCATTGCACGCGCTGCGTCCGTTTTGCGCAGGAAGTGGCCGGTGTCGAGGAAATCGGCGCGGTCGGGCGCGGCGAGAATATGGAAATCACGACCTATCTGGAGCACGCCGCGACGAGCGAGCTTTCCGGGAATGTCGTCGATCTCTGCCCGGTCGGCGCGCTGACTGCGCGGCCTTATGCTTTCGAGGCGCGGCCCTGGGAACTCCGCAAAACGCCGTCGATCGACGTGATGGACGCGGTCGGAACGAACATCCGCCTCGACAGCCGGGGCAGGGAAGTGCTGCGCGCACTGCCGCGGATCAACGAGGACGTCAACGAGGAATGGGCATCGAACAAGACGCGCCATGCCGTGGACGGGCTCTACCGCAATCGCCTCGACAGGCCCTATGTGCGCAAGGACGGCAAGCTTGAAACCGCTAGCTGGGCCGAAGCCTTTGCCGCTATTGCCGATGCTGCGAAGAAAGCGGGCAGCAAGGTCGCGGCCATTGGCGGTGATATGGTGGAAGTCGAAGTCCTTTATGCAGCGCAAAAACTGCTCGAGGGGCTGGGCTCCAAGCTGATCGAAGGCCGCCAGAACGGCATGGACTACGACGCGACCAATCTTGCGGCGGTGAATTTCAATTCCACGATCGCCGGGATCGAAGAGGCGGATGCGATCCTGCTGATCGGAACCAACCCGCGCTGGGAAGCGCCGCTTGTCAACACGCGTATTCGCAAGGCCGTAAAGGCTGGGGCAAAGGTTTTCGTGATCGGTCCCGAGATTGACCTGACCTACCCGGTGACTTGGCTGGGCGACGATGCCGCGCTGGCAACCGACCTGCCGAAAGAGGCTGCAGACGCGCTCAAAAATGCGGAGCGGCCCGCCCTGATCATCGGCGGTGGCGGATTCATGGTGCCGGGCCTGCAGGCGGCCTCGCTGGCGCTCGCCGAGACATATAATCTCGTTCGCGATGGCTGGAACGGCTATAATGTGCTGCACTTCTCCGCCGCGCGCATGGGCAGCCTGATGCTCGGTTGGGCGCAGCCGGGCGGCACCGCCGATCTGGCCGCGGCCAAGCCCGAACTGCTCTTCCTGCTTGGCGCGGACAGTGTAGATTTCGACGCCTTCGACAGCGCCTTCAAAATCTATATTGGCCATCATGGCGAGCAGGGCGCTGCTGTGGCGGACGTTGTCCTGCCCGGCGCGGCCTATGCCGAAAAGAGCGGCACCTGGGTCAATCTGGAAGGCCGGGTCCAGCGCGGCAACCGCGCGGTCTTCCCGCCCGGCGACGCGCGCGAAGACTGGACTATTTTCCGCGCGCTTTCAGACGCGCTCGGCAACACATTGCCTTTCGATACGCTCGATCAGCTGCGCGACGCGATTGCGGCGGAATTCCCGGCGCTCGCCGATGAAGGCCTGGCCGACTATGAATGGGCGCCGCCGAAACTGTCCGGCGATGCCCCGAGCGGACCGATCGCCTTGCCGATCAAGGATTTCTACCTGACAAACGCCATCTGCCGCGCCAGCGAAACGATGCAGCGCTGTTCGGCCGAACTGATCCATGGCGAGGAATTTGCGGAGGCTGCGGAATGACCGAATTCTTCCAGTCTCTCGGCATGAGCTATGAATGGGCATGGGGAGTCGCCACCATTGCGGGCATCCTGCTGATCGCCTTGCCGCTGATGCTTGCGGTGGCGATGATCATCTATGCGGACCGCAAGATCTGGGCGGCGATTGCGCTGCGCCGCGGCCCAAATGTGGTCGGGCCGTTCGGGTTGCTCCAGAGTTTCGCCGATGGACTGAAGGTGTTCCTGCAGGAAACCATCATTCCGAGCGCGGCGAACCGCGGGCTGTTCCTCATTGCACCTATCATCACATTTACCGTGGCCTTGATCGCCTGGGCGGTGATTCCATTCGGCGAGAATATGGTGCTCGCCAATATCAATGTCGGGCTGCTTTATGTGCTCGCCGCAAGTTCGCTTGGCGTTTACGGCATCGTCATTGCGGGCTGGGCGTCCAACTCCAAATATCCCTTCTATTCGGCGCTTCGCGGGGCTGCGCAGATGGTCAGCTATGAAGTTTCCATCGGCTTCGTCCTGCTGTCGGTCGTGATGTTTGCCGGTTCGTTCAACATGCAGACGATCATCACCGAGCAGCAGGGCCATGTCTTCGGCTTTATCAATGCGTTCGGTTTCAATCCTCTGCTGTTCCCGATGGCGGTGGTGTTCTTCATCTCGGCGCTGGCGGAAACGGCGCGAGCCCCGTTCGATCTGACCGAGGCGGAGAGCGAACTCGTTGCCGGCTATCAGACCGAATATTCAAGCATGTCATTCGCGCTCTACTGGCTGGGCGAATATGCCAATGTCATCCTGATGTGCGCGCTGAATGCCGTGCTCTTCTGGGGCGGCTGGCTGCCGCCGGTAGACTGGGCGCCGCTCTATGCCGTGCCCGGCATCTTCTGGCTGTTCCTGAAAATCCTGATTTTCTTCTTCATCTTCTCCTGGGTGAAGGCGACCGTGCCGCGCTATCGCTATGACCAGCTTATGCGCCTTGGCTGGAAAGTCTTCCTGCCGCTCTCGCTCTTCTGGGTGGTGCTGGTGTCCGGCTATCTCATGCTGACAAGATATGGAGGCGTGCTGTGAGCCTCGCCCATCTCATCAAATCCTTCACGCTGTGGGAAATCGTCAAGGCGCATGTCCTGACGCTTAAATATTTCTTCAAGCCAAAGGCGACGATCAACTATCCCTATGAGAAGAACCCGATCTCGCCGCGGTTCCGGGGCGAGCATGCGCTCCGCCGCTATCCGAACGGCGAGGAACGCTGCATAGCGTGCAAGCTGTGCGAAGCCGTTTGCCCGGCTCAGGCGATCACGATCGAGGCCGAGCCGCGCGAGGATGGCAGCCGCCGGACGACGCGCTACGATATCGACATGACGAAATGCATCTATTGCGGGCTGTGCCAGGAAGCCTGCCCCGTCGATGCGATCGTCGAAGGTCCGAATTTCGAATATGCAACCGAAACGCGGGAGGAACTTCTCTACGACAAGCAAAAATTGCTGGCCAATGGCGACAAATGGGAGCGCGCAATAGCCGCGAGCCTTGCCGCCGATGCGCCCTACCGGTAATGGCACGCCCAACTCTCCACCCCGCTCAGGCTGAGCCTGTCGAAGCCTTGTCCTTCCTTTCCGACGGGAGAGAAAAAGGGCAACCCTTCGATAAGCTCAGGGTGAGCGGAATCAGGAATATCGTTCTTTGATCCAAGCCTTCGCCTTCTATCTTTTCGCAAGCCTCGTGATTGCCTCGGGCGCGCTGACCATCGTGTCGCGCAATCCCGTGCATTCGGTGCTCTGGCTTATCCTCGCTTTTTTCAATGCAGCGGGGCTGATGCTGCTGATCGGCGCGGAGTTTATCGCGATGCTGCTTGTCATCGTCTATGTCGGCGCGGTCGCTGTGCTGTTCCTGTTTGTCGTGATGATGCTCGATATCGATTTCGCGGAACTGCGCGCCGGGTTCACCCGCTATCTGCCCTTTGGACTGCTGATTGCCGTGGTGCTGCTGTGCGAGATGATTTTCGCGGTGGGCGTCTGGAATTTCGCCGATATCGGCCCGGACACGCGGATGGGGACCATCGATCCCGATGTTCCCAATATCGAGGCAATCGGCAGGGCGCTGTACGACCGCTACCTGCTGGTGTTCGAAGGGGCGGGCATTGTCCTCCTTGTCGCGATGGTCGGGGCAATCGTCCTGACTCACCGCGAGCGCGGCGGGATCCGCCCGCAGAATATCGGCAAGCAGATCAAACGCCGTCCCGAAGACGCGACGCGCAACACACAGCCTGAAGTGGGCAAGGGAGTCGAGCTGTGACTGTCTGTTTCTCCAAATCCGATTGCCCTGAGC
>JBPOET010000203.1:0-4338 GCA_051251675.1 Parasphingopyxis sp.
GTTCAAAGGCTTCTGGGGCTGAGACGACTAGGTTCATTTTTGGCGCCTCAGATGAGGGTTGACGCTCGTGTCCAGTCGGGTCCGGATACGCGGACCCCTATCCGGACCGGCCTCAACGCATAGAGCTGCGCGGGTTACTGAGGTTTCCGGTCCGGCAACTTTGAGGGGGCCAATCGCTGGGGAAAAATAGTTTTTTGCGCAAAAAATTTAATCTCAACTGACTCTGGTAAAAAAGTAGGTTATCCGGACCCGATGTGCCTCTATCCCGCCTGGCTCTAGGCTCACAGCGGGTCCGGATACCGAAATCTATCCGGACCCGACTAGGTAGGCCGAGCCCTGTATCCCGCCTGGCTCTAAGCGTTGAGGCCGGTCCGGATAAAATCGAGGTATCCGGACCCATCCGGACCGGCCCGAAAGCCCCGTCATGGATCGTAGAATCCCCCGTCATCGGTCGACCGATCCGACGGCCCCTGCCGCCGCCTCGAAAATAGATATCGCATCGTCGAGTTTCGGGAATGTCCATGTGCTAACGTTGTGCGATTTGGTTCGCTGCACGGCGAGGTATGTACTCAGCGCCCGTCCGACCGCCTGAGCGTTCATATGCTGATCACCGCGCACCTTGACGGCCTGCGGCTGGCACCTGC
Organism: Parasphingopyxis sp.; assembly: GCA_051251675.1. Lineage (GTDB taxonomy): Bacteria > Pseudomonadota > Alphaproteobacteria > Sphingomonadales > Sphingomonadaceae > Parasphingopyxis. The sequence continues at coordinate 645 of JBPOET010000203.1, forward strand.
GCCACGCTTCGGCAGCACCCCGGAAGGTCTTCATGCCGTGATTATCCAGCGTCACTGGACCCGCTGCCCAGTCAGCGCCCATCGGCGCGCCGGGCAGCTCGCCCTGCTCAAGGATGTGCCAAAGGAAACCTTTCGGGGTTGCGCCCTCGCTGAGCTTCTTCTGGCGCGCCTTCGTTGCCGTTTCCAGCATGTCTTTATCCGGCCGCCACCCCCGCAGGTCCAGCGACCTGAGATGCTGCCACAAAGCGATGGCCCCTTCACCCAGTCCGGGGCGTCGTCCATTGGCACCACGCGCCCCCTCAAGGTCCGTCCAGAATTGTCCCCATTCTGCCCCGTGCGCCGGCCACACCTCCTTTACCTCGTGGACGAACTCGCGCCGCCCTTTGCCCGACACCATGGCGGCGTGTGTCTTGTTGGTGGTGCCGAAAAAGGCCAGATGGTTGTCTATCTCCATAGCATCATAGCCCTTAGGTTCGATGCTGATCGACCTGCCGGTTATGTGATCCTTGCGCATCTCTTCGTACTTCGGTTGCCCGGTGTTGGTCGCCTCTTCCAGCATGACGACGACAGCCATCATCAATTTCTTGTTGAACTTGTTGTAGAGCGCCGCTGCATTGTTGAACGTCACGGCGTGCCTGCCGAACACCGCCCGTGCGATGCTTGGGTACGCCGTCTTGCCGGTCCCTTCCTCCCCGCATAGCGTGACGGCAGCGCCGGGCACCCCGGCTGGGTTCTGGAATTTCCACGTCAAGTAGTTCACCAGATATTCGCCTATCGCAGGGTCGCCGCCAGCGGCAACCTCACGGATGTAACGCAATATGTGGGCGCATTTTTGCGCCGCCACCTGCGCGTCCATCATGGGGTACTCGTCGGCTGGCCAGCCGGTGAACATGTTCCACGTCCGCTTGCCCTCGTGGATGACGACGCCGGGCCGCATGCCCGGCAGGAACTTCATGCGCCCGACCGTGATCCGTGCCGACGGCGTGGCGCGCAGGTGCTTGCCCAGCGTCTTCGCCTCGCCGGTATTCATTTGCAGCTGCTCTTCCCGCGTCTCAGCGAACTTTGCCCACGGCATCGGGCTGTACGGGTCGGTGACGTCGATCACGGCATCCTTGCCGCCCCAGTTCTGGACGAACACGAACATCTCGCGGGCCAAGTCTTCGGGCACCAGCGCAGTCGGGTCCAGCAGGGGCACGCCCGCCACGTCCACCGCCCCGGCATCCTCGCCCGCGTCGGCCAACCTCTGGATCTCCGCAGCCTTGTCGCGTAGCCGCTTGGCGTCGGGGTGCTCGCCTGTTCTGTCGCCCTGTTCGATAGCCTGTATATGTTTCTTTCTGTGCGCTTCCGCTGCCTCCCGCTCAGCGTCAATCCGCGCCGTCATGGCCGGTACCAGACCCCGGGCCTCGGTCTCGGCCTTGTCGCGTGCCGCGTGGCTGCTATCCCAGCCGAGGTCGTTCGATAATTTATAGATGGCCTTGTAGGTGCACGCATCCTCGTCTCGCTCAGGCACCGTCGTCAGCGCGCCCTCGAACTGCTCCACGTCACCGATCGGGTCGAAAGTGCGGCTGGGCGTGGCACCCTTGCCCTTGCTCAGCTCCTCGTCCAGCCGCGACAGGGCGATGGCGACCTGCTCTGCCTCTTCGGCGGTGCAGCCCAGGCCACGTACCGCCATGTGCACCCAAGCGAACCAGACCTCGTTGCGCCAGCGCTCCCGATCAGCGTACGGGTGGACGTAGCCTGCTTCCGTATTGGCCTTGCCCTGCATTTTGCGCATGGCGAAGACGTGCCGGGCGGCTATGTCGAGCGGGTTCTGTTTCTTGTAGCCGTCTATGCTCGCTGCCAGCGAGGCACCGCCAGCGCCGATCTGCGCATGTTCGCGCACATCGCCGAGCGCTGCAACCCCTGAGGGCGCTGTATGGGCCTTGGAAGCGCCCGCCCCGGGCTTCGCTGCATGCCGGGCCAGGAGCCATGCGAGTAGCTTCGGCGGGTGGTCGGCTATCCCGTTGCCCGGGGGCATCCGCCCGCACCTGTACCGACCCTGCGCCGATTTCAGACTGCCGTCCTTCCTCACCTCCTGCAGCGTGGCGGACCCGGGCGCGATGGCGTACGCATTGTCGCCGCGAATATCGAGCGCGCCAGCCCCGCTACTCTTCGTACCGAATATGTCCGTGTTGGCCGTGAACCCGCACGCCCGGGGCGCTTTCGATATGATGTGGAAACCGTTCTTCGGTGTCAGCACAATCAACGAACCGTCGAGCCACGCATCGGCTGCGGCCTTGCCGTCGCCGTCCGGGCCGATCATGAAGTCCCACTCCGCTTTGAAGGCGGGGTGCTTGTGCATATATCCAAACCGGGCTTCCGGGTCGGTCCAGAAATTGGCCGGCGCGTCCGGCCCCATGCCATCCCAGTCATAGTCCTTAATCAGCGTGTCGTTCAGCCCGCCGAGGATCATCAGGTTGTCGAAGGGGCCGAGGGTTACGGGTACTTCCGGGCGGCCGATATAGGCAAGCGCTTCTTTCGCCGCGTCCCAGTGGATTTGGTTGGCCGGGTCTGTCCACTTCGACTTCGGGGTCTTTTTGCCAGCCTCGGCGACGGCCAGCACCAAGCCCCGCCCCGCGAGTCCAGTGGCTACAAGGGTACGGTGCTTGGGCATGTCCCCCACCTTCGGGTCGTTCGCTGCGAACTCGGTCATGGTCGCGTATGGGCTGGCGAGTACGCCCGGCACGTCGGGCTTCGCTGCGGCTGGAGGTGCGAACTGTGCCCCCGGTGTCACAGCCCCTCCACCTACCGGGGGCGTAGCTTGAGTCTCTTGGGAAGCGGCTGTGTCTGTCATTTTGAATAGTCCTGATTAGGTGGTCTGCGCCTGTATCGGCGGTGATGTGGCGGTGACGTGGCGGTGGCGGTCCAAGCCGCCTATCGGGGCGCGGCCAGGATCGGGATTTCTCGCCCGACCGCAGCCGCGCGCTGGGCGGAGGCAAATACAAAGGGCGGGCCGACGCACGTCCCGCACTCAGAGCTGTCGACGACATGGCAGGGGTGCATTTTCCCGAGGAAAGAACAAGATACCGTTGCCCCCTTGAGCCCCCATGGGGAATTCACCCTGGCGTCGTCCACGCGGCCCAGCCCGCCGATCACGATATCCGTCGTCGACGGCGCGGGCGTGTCGTCGGAGTCGCCGTTCGATTTGAGCTTGTTGAGCTTCCCCGGCTGATAGCCGAGCATTTGAACGCCGTCCCCATCGGTGATGAGCTTGGGGACACGGCAGCCGGTGTGTACGTAGATCACCACCCCTTCGCGTTTGTACCGGCATCCGCCAATGGAGATCGAGAACTCCACGAGATCACGCCGCGTAAGCGCGTTTCCGCAGCCATGCAGTGCTACCTTGCGTACCGTTTTCCACGCCTTGGTGTCACCCGCACCCCAGTGCATGGGCATGCGCAGGTAGCCTGGGTAAACCGGATGAGGGACGCCGACATCGGCGAAGCTGTCCTCGACACTCAGGACGGTGTTGTAGCGCAGCACGGTGGGGGTGTGCGCCGCCGCTATAGGGTTAGGGGTAGCCGTGCCGTTGATCTGGCCCGGATTTGCGGCTAAAGATTGAGAACTCATAGTGGATCCTTTCCATTGTTTTCATTGGGTCCTCCTGTTTCCGGGGCCAGCGTCGCGCAAAACGCTGGCCCCGCTTGTCCCGAAT
>JBPOET010000204.1:0-4322 GCA_051251675.1 Parasphingopyxis sp.
GCCATGCGAGCTTCACCGACGCGCACAGCGTGAAAATCGGCGACAAAAGCTACACCGCCAGGGAAATCGTCATTGCGACGGGCTCTTCGGTGACGCCGCTTCCCGGTGTCGAGATCGACAATGCCGGCGGGGTTATCGTCGATTCCACAGGTGCGCTCTCTTTGCCCAAGGTTCCCAAGCATCTCGTCGTCATCGGCGGCGGCGTGATCGGGCTGGAGCTTGGTTCGGTCTGGCGGAGGCTTGGCGCGAAAGTGACTGTCGTCGAATTTCTCGACCAGATCCTGCCCGGCATGGACGGCGATGTGCGCAAGGAAGCCGCCAAGCTGTTCAAGAAGCAGGGATTCGATATCCGTACTGGCACCAAAGTGACCGGTGCCAAGGCGACGAAGACCAAGGCGACGCTGACCGTGGAGCCGGCCAAGGGCGGCGATGCGGAAACGATCGAGGCTGATTGCGTGCTCGTTTCCATAGGCCGGATACCCAATACGGAAAATCTCGGCCTCGACGCGATTGGTTTGGAAACCAATGCTCGCGGCCAGATTGAGATCGACGGCGAATTCCGCACCAGCGTCGATGGCGTTCGTGCTATCGGCGACGTGGTGCCCGGGCCGATGCTCGCTCACAAGGCTGAAGATGAAGGCATTGCGGTCGCCGAATGGATCGCCGGCCAGGTCGGCATCATCAATCACGATGTTATCCCGTCGGTTGTCTATACGATGCCTGAAATCGCCTCGGTCGGCCTGACGACAGAAGAGGCAAAGGAACGCGGCCATGAGGTCAAGGTCGGTAAATTCCCGATGATGGCCAACAGCCGGGCCAAGACCAACCGCGATACCGACGGTTTCGTCAAGGTTGTCGCCGATGCGCAAAGCGACCGGGTGCTCGGCGTGCACATCATAGCCTCGCTGGCCGGGACGATGATAGCGCAGGCCGCGCAGGCCATGGAGTTCGGCGCGACGAGCGAGGATATCGCCTATACCTGTCATGCCCATCCGACGCATGCCGAAGCGCTGAAGGAATCGGCAATGGCCGTGCAGGGTAAGCCAATCCATATTTGACCCTTCCTCCAGATCGGGCGAAAGCGGATCCGGGAGGGAAACGTCGATGCGCCTGAAACTGATGAAATGGCATATCTGGCTCGGCTGGCTTGCCGGCGTTCCGCTGTTGCTCTGGACGATATCGGGCCTCTTCATGGTCGCCCAGCCCATCGAAACAGTGCGCGGAACCCATCTGCGTGCGGAGGCACCGCCGGTTACAACGCCGGAAAACCCGCCTGTTTTTCCCCGGATCGACAGCAATATTCGCGGTGTTCGGACCGTCGAACTGACCCAGCGTCCCGGGGGCGCACAGTGGATCATCCGCTATGCCGATGGCGGCGGGCGGCGCGCTTCGGTCGCAACTGGCGCATATCTCCCGCTGCGGCTTACGAGCGAGGAGGCTGCACGGATCGCCGAAGCCGCCTATGCTGGAGACCAGCCGCTGACACGGATGCAGCGTTTCGAAGCCGACGCCAACCCGATGGACCTGCGCCGCGGCCGCCCGGCCTGGCAGGCTCGGTTTGGCGATACGCATAATGTTTATGTGGATGCGGAAACAGGCGATGTACTGGCCATTCGCACCCGGCTCTGGCGTGCGTTCGATTTCATGTGGGGTCTGCACATCATGGATCTCGGCCAGCGCGAGGATACCAGCCATCCCATCCTGATCGGTTCGGCCGTGCTCGCGCTGTTGATGACCCTGTTCGGCGCGATTATCCTGCCCTGGCGCTATCTGAAGAAGCGCCGGAAGAAGCCGAAGACCGAGTAATACACCGTTTCGGGCAAGCTTGTCGAAGCTCCGATCTTCCTTCAAGGCCGCAATGTATGACGCCCATAGATTTCCCCATCGGCCCTGTCCTTTCGACACTCGATATTGCCGGCATCGGCCTGTTCGCAGCGACAGGTGCCGTTGCGGCAGCGCGGGCCAGGCAGACGCTTATCACCTTCGCCTTTTTCGCGCTGGCGACGGGCGTGGGCGGTGGCACGGTGCGGGACCTTCTGATCGGCGCGCCTGTCTTCTGGATCGAAGACACGCGCCCGCTGACCGCCTGTCTCGTCATCGCACTGCTCGTCTGGGTCACGCCGGCCCGGCTCTGGCGCGGCAAGACGCTGGACTGGCTCGATGCGATCGGCATGGCGGCCTATGCAGTATTCGGCGCGGCAAAAGCGCTGAGCTTCGGCGTGCCGCCGATCGCCGCGGTAATGATGGGTATCTTCACGGCCTGCCTTGGCGGTATAATCCGCGATGTGCTGGCCGGGGAACCATCGATTATCCTCAAGCCCGAGCTGTACGTGACGGCAGCGGCTCTCGCAGCGGCGTTATTCGTCGGGCTAAGCGCTGCCGGCGTGATGCTACCAGTGGCCGCGGGCATTTCCGCACTGGCGGGTTTTGCCTTGAGAGCACTTGCGATCTGGAAAGGGTTGGCGTTGCCCGTTTATCGGGGTGGATAGCGTTTGGCCTGTGCCGTTCGACATTGGTCGGATTTGGTTGGAAAGAGCGCTTTCACATGACAGCCGAAAGCTGATCGCGAGATAGGGACAAGGCAATGTATATAGAAACAGTATCGGATCCTTCGGAGAAGGATGCCGACGTTCTCAGCCGGGGAATCATCCGCTTCAACAGTGAGGCGATCCCGGATTTGGAGCCGCCCGATTCCGAGAAGAAGTTCTTCGTCTTCGCAAAAAGCGAGAACGGAAAAGTGTTGGGTGGAATACGCGCCACATGCTTTTGGAACACGTTGCATATAGAACTTCTCTGGTTGTCCGAGGAAAGTCGCGGCATGGGAATCGGAAAAAAGCTCATCGAGGATGCGGAAAGACACGCACTGCAAAACCAGTGCGAGAACGCGTTTGTCGAGACGACGAGTTGGCAAGCTAAACCCTTTTACGAGAGGAATGGGTACAAGCATATGGCGACGCTGAACAATCGTCCGAAAGGCCACGCCTCCCATTATCTCTCCAAATCCCTGGTCCCGCAGCGATAAGAGAGCGAGCGCCGTTCCCGCCGCGCGATCTGATTGCCTTGGCGATCCCGCCTTGCCGACCGTCATCGCCCCATTCCTTTCCGGCTTTTTACCTTCTTGGTCTCGCGCACCATTTTCCCGAACGCCTTGTCCCGCGTTCTGCGTTCCGCGAGGCTGGCCGAATTGAACGCCTCTTCCGCCTTGAGCTTGCGCCATCGGCCAAGCCGAGCCTCATCGATATCGCCGCGCTCAACGGCGCTTAGAACTGCGCATCCCGGTTCCGTCCTATGCTCGCAATCGTTGAACCGGCATTGCGCCGAGAGCGCGTGAATATCCGCAAAAACAGTATCGATACCGGCGGCGGCATCGGTCAGTTGCAGTTCGCGCATCCCGGGCGTGTCGAGCACCAGACAACCGCCCAGCACGAAATGCAGTTGCCGCCTCGTGGTCGTGTGCCGGCCCTTGGCGTCGTCCTCCCGGATGGGCTGTGTCTCGATCGACTGCATCCCGGCCAGGGCGTTGGTCAGCGTCGATTTGCCGACGCCTGAAGATCCGAGAAACGCGACCGTTTGACCGGGCTTGCACCAGTCTTTCAGCTTTTCTCTTGGCTCGTCGCCCCGCGCGTCAAGGGTGACGACCGAGATCAGCTCCGAAATCGCACTGGCCCGATCGACATAGCTTTGAACCTCGGAAACCAGATCGGCCTTGGTGAGGATTACGACCGGCGTGATGTCCGCCTCGAATGCGAGGGCGATGTAGCGTTCCAGGCGTGCGACGTTGAAGTCCTGGTTGCAGGACGACACGATGAAGACCGTGTCGATATTGGCGGCAATCAGCTGGACCTGTCGATCCGTACCCGGAGCGCGGCGCTTGACGAGGCTCTTTCGTTCCAGAACCCGGCTCGATTGCGGATGTCGGCGATCGAGCAGCGCCCAGTCGCCAACCGTTGCATCGGGCAGCGGTGGGATCGTCTCGTCGATGCTCTCGCCGATGATATGCAGCGCACTGCGATGCACTTCGACGATGCGGACAGGCGGTGTTTCGGCCAACTCGTCGGCGCCGACCTGCGTTGCGAAATAGGGTTGCCAGCCGAGTGCTTCGAGTGGCGATAAGTGTCGTTCTGGCCCGCCGCCCCTGATCTTGAGCGGAAGGAATGCGGAAAAATCCCGTACCATTGGTGGTCAACTTTCATGTCTGGGCCGCGAGCGGGGCTCGGGCCTGAAGTGTCAGTGCTTTCTGAGGTCGCAAACCAGCGGACCCGCCAAGATGGTCTTGGCAGCGCTCTCAATCGCTAAATTTGCGCCGGGAGGACCGTTTTTCC
>JBPOET010000205.1:0-4305 GCA_051251675.1 Parasphingopyxis sp.
GGGCGGTGTGGCAGTGATCATCGCGGCGCTGAGAGCGATGCACGAAGCGGGAACGCTCGAGGGAGCCAATATCGTAGTGGCGCTGACCGGCGACGAAGAAGATTTCGGCGAGCCGGCCGAAATTGCACGCCGCGATCTGGTCGAGGCCGGGCAATGGGCCGATATCGCGCTTGGTTTCGAAGGGCTGGCCATTCGCGACGGGCAGGACATGGGCACGATTGCCCGGCGCTCCTCCAACAGCTGGACGCTGACGACGAGCGGCAATCAGGGCCACAGCTCGACCATCTTCAGCGATTGGGCCGGCGACGGGGCGATCTACGAAATGGCGCGGATCATTTCGCGGTTCCGCAGCGAGCTGCCCGAGCCGAATCTCACCTTCAACGTCGGCTTGCTCGCTGGCGGTACGACCGCCGAACTCGATGAGCAGGCTCTGCGCGCACAGGCGACGGGCAAGACCAATATCATCCCGCCGATCGCGATAGCGCGCGGCGATTTCAGGACCTTGTCGCAGGAACAGACCGATCGGGTCCGGGCGCGGATGCGGGAGATCGTGGCCGATCACGCGCCCGGTACAGGCGCGGAAATCCTGTTCGACGAGGGCTATCCGCCGATGGCGCCGACTGCAGGAAACCGGGCATTGTTCGACCGGCTGAACAGCGTGAATGCGGATCTCGGTCTGCCCGAAATGGGGCTGCTCGATCCTGCGCTAAGGGGTGCTGCCGATATAGCATTTGTCGCTGAATATACCGATGCCCTGGCGGGCCTCGGCGCTGCCGGGCAGGGCAGTCATGGTCCCGAGGAAACAATCGATCTCGCCGTGATCCCGCGTCAGGCGAAGCGCGCGGCCATCCTCATATCACGGCTCGCGGCCGAGGAGAGGTAGCGGGCAGACGGCCCGGCCCGCGCGAGCGAGACCATTTTTGCAATGTGACTTGATAGTCCCAGACCGAAGGAACTCCGAACTATGCCGAACGACGATCAGCGCGACTATTGGAACGAACAGGGCGGCCCGAACTGGGTGAAGCACCAGGAGCGTCTCGATGAGATGCTGGCCCCGGCAAGTTCCGTCCTTGTCGATGCGGCGGCGGTGACGGCCGGTGAAAGGGTGCTCGACATCGGATGCGGAACCGGCGCGGTTTCCGAGTGGCTTGCCGAGGAGGGCGCCGACGTAACAGGTATCGATCTTTCCGAGACGATGATTGCGGGCGCCCAGTTCCGGGCGCGGGACAATCTGACATTTCTGGTTGCCGATGCCGGCGAGTTTCGCGGCGATCCGGCATTCGCCGCTGCCGTTTCCCGTTTCGGCGTGATGTTCTTCGACGATCCCGAAGGTGCTTTTGTGAATATCCGCGCGAACCTGGCTTCGGGCGGCAGGCTCCTGTTTGTCTGTTGGCAGGCCCCGGCCCGCAATCCCTGGGCGATGGTTCCCGCATTGGCGGTCAAGCCCCTGCTGGCGGACCCTGCACCGGTCGATCCGCATGCGCCCGGCCCCTTCGCCTTTTCAGACCGGGATCGGGTTACCGATATTCTGGCGGCCGCCGGTTTTCGCGATATCGATATTGCCGGCCATGACATTCCGATAAGGCTGAGTTCGCACGGGCTGGACGATGCGACGGACTTCGCCTGCCAGGTCGGGCCGGGTTCCCGGGCCATGCTTGAGCTGGACGAGGCCGGCCGCGCAAAGGCGCGCAAAGCCATTTACGATGCGCTGTCTCCCTTCAACGACGCGACCGGATCGGTCGTCATGGACGGCGCGGTCTGGCTGGTTACGGCGACGGCCTAGCGGCAAAAGCGGATTTCTCTATCGCCAGCGCAGATTACCGCGATTGAGCTGGTCGACCGATGTGACACCCATCAGTTTCATGTCGCGTTCGATTTCGGCGCGCAGATTGCCCAGCGCCCGCTCGACGCCCTGCTGACCGGCCGCCGCAAGGGCATAGAGATACAGTCGTCCGCCTGAACAGGCCTTGGCGCCAACGCTGAGCGCCTTGAGCACATGGCTGCCGCGCCGGATGCCGCCGTCGCAGATCACATCGAGCCTGTCGCCGACCGCATCGACGATTTCGGCAAGCTGGTCGAACGGCGCGCGGCTGCCGTCGAGCTGGCGGCCGCCGTGATTGGAGACCATGATGGCGGTCGCTCCGATATCTGCGGCCCGCCGGGCGTCGTCTACCGACATGATGCCCTTCAGGCAGAACTCACCGCCCCATTCGGCCCGGATCTGCGCAGCCATATCCCAATCGAGCGACTGGTCGAGCATCGTCGAGAAATAGTCTCCCACCGACAGCGCGACATTGCTGCCTTCGGCAACATGGCCGCTAAGATTGGGAAGCTCGAACTTTTCGCGCAGCAGATAGTTCAATCCCCAGGCCGGTTTGGCGGCGTAGCTGAGGAACGAGCGCGGGGTGATCCGGGGCGGCGAAGTAAAGCCGGTGCGCAGGCAGCGTTCGCGATTGCCGCCGACGATCGTATCGACGGTGAGCGTGAGGGCATCGAACTGCGCGGCCTTGCACTGTTCGACCATCGCCCGGTTCAGTCCCTTGTCCTTGTGGATGTAGAGCTGAAACATTTTGGGGCAGGCATAGTCGGCCCCGATCTCTTCGATGCTGACGGTCGCGAGCGAGGAAATGCCGAAATATGTGCCGAATTTGTCCGCCGCTCGGCCCACGGCCCGTTCGCCCTGCCAGTGAAAAAGCCGCTGGAGCGCGGTGGGCGAGAGGAAAAGCGGCATGGCGATTTTCCGGCCCATGACCGTCGTCGACATGTCTATGTCCTGGACCCCTGCCAGGACATTGGGAACGAGATCGCAGTCGTCGAATGCAGCCGAGTTGCGACGCAGAGTCGCTTCGTCATCGGCTCCGCCATCGATATAATGGAACACTGGGCCGGGCAGGCGCAGCTTCGCAAGCCGCCGGAAATCTTCACTATTATGGCAATCATTCAACCGCATAGCGATATGCTCTAACCCAACCGCCCAACCTTGCACAGTCAGCTATTGGCGAAGCGCCCCGGTGGCGGCTACAAGCGCCGGCAGGGGCCGCAATATTCAGGATAACTCTGTGTACCAGACCATTGAACCGCTCGTGATTCCGCAGGAAGCAAAAGAGCGGCTGCGCATCATGTTCATCGCCAAACATGCGCTTTGGGACGGTGGCCTTCATCCGGAGGATGGCAACCATGCGCTCTATCATCACGAGACGCGCACCATTCTCGAAGAACTGGGTCTCAACCTGACACTCGCCAACAGTTTCGACGCGCTCATCACGCGGCCCGATGTCGATTTTGTCTTTCCCTTGCTCAACCGTGCGGGCTTCGTGAATTCCGAGATGCTCGGCCCGTTGCTCTGCAACATGCACCGGATACCCTATCTTGGCGCGAGCCCGATCATTCGCGGGCTTTCCGATGACAAACATCTTTCGAAACTCGTTGCCGTGCGCGCCGGCGTGCCGACTTCGCCCTGGGCCATTTATCGCCGCGGTGCGCCGGTGGACGAGGCCGATTGTCCAGAGGGCGAACGGCTGGTCATCAAGCCCAACGCTTCGTCCGCTTCATGGGGCGTGCAGGATGCGACAAACTGGGACGGCGTTGCCCATGCCGTTGCGGATATCCACAATCAGGGTCACGATGCGATTGTCGAGCCGTTTCTCAATGGCAGTGATGTCGAGGTTCCGGTCATCACGATGGGCGATCCCAAAATCCTGCCGATGCTGATTTTCCAGCAGGCCGATCCGACGCATCTCAGAACCTATTATGAGAAACGCGATCTCGTCGACCGTGCGCAGAAATATTCGCTCGATCCGTTCGAGGATGCAGAATGGGTTCCCAAAATTGCGGATTTGACGACCAGGCTGTTCCGGGAGTTCAGGCCGTTCGATTATGGCCGGTTCGAGTTCCGGCTGGACCGAGCATCCGGCGAGGTGCAGTTTTTGGAGGTCAATCTCAATTGCAACCTGTGGTCCGAGAAGGTGTTCGGCCGCGCCGCCAAGCTTGCCGGTCTGACCCAGGCCGAACTTATCGAGACGATCTTGGCCGACAGCCTGCGGCGCAACGGTCTTATCGGCCATTGAGCCGCTAAGCGGGAGCCTGACCGGCATGGCCGAATGCGGTTTTTTCGCCGACCGAAGAAAATGTACCGCACTACCCCCTTCCGCATGGTGGAATGAGGCGCTATCCCGCTTTCAAACGTTAAGGAAATGATCGAACCATGGCTCAATTTGTGCTTCCGAAGAACAGCAGGATCACCAAGCGGGGCGAGGTGCATAAATCGGATGGCGCCCGGACCAAGACGTTCAAAGTCTACCGCTA
>JBPOET010000206.1:0-4303 GCA_051251675.1 Parasphingopyxis sp.
TCACCGACACCGGCGCAGAACAGCTCCATTCCGCCGCCCGTGCCCGTCGATTCCACGACCGGAGAGCCGAATTGCGGATTGTTGCGGGAAAAATTCTCGGCCACCGCGCGGGTAAAGGGGTAAACCGTCGAGCTGCCGACAACCGTGATAGCGCTTGCGCCGCTATCATTGCCGCCGCCGCCACAGCCGGCCAGGGTCAGCGCCATAGCCGTCATCAGTCCTGAAATAAGGGGAGCGCGCACATTGTCCTCCATGTTTGATGTGCAAATCGGGGCACACCCGACCGGGCCACCCTTGAACCGCCTAATGCGACATCTATGTGACACTGGAGTTACAAAGACGGCGATGATTTGCGCACCCGAAAAGCGGTAAGCCGACATGCGCATTTGCTTCCCGCCCCCCTGGAAATCGACTAGAACATCCCGATGGCGCTTGAAGACCTTACCTCCAAACCGTTCTTCGTAGACAAGAACCGGGCATTCTGGGTGCTCCAGTCGGTCGGCTGGTCCGGCTATTTCGTGCTGCGTGCGCTGGGCGGGATCGCCAACAATATGGGGCCGCTGTTCATCCTGCCTACGGCGATCGCCACGGCGACCGGATATTGCCTGACCCTGATCATGGCCGTGATCTTCCGGCAGTTGATCTCCCGCGCGCCGCGCGTGACATGGGGCGGATCGGTCACGGTCGTGCTGATCGCCTCGGCCATTTTCTCCTTTATCGAGGTCTGGGCCTTCACCGCCTTTTACCGCGGCGGCGAAATGCCTTCGGGATTGCAGTTTTTCGGCGCCATCCTGCTGGACTTTACCCTGCTCGTCGCCTGGTCGGGCCTCTATTACGGGATCAATTTCTACATCCTGATCGAAGAACAGAATGATCAGCTGCTGCGGCTGGAAACGCAAAGTTCGAACGCGCAGCTTGCCATGCTGCGTTACCAGCTGAATCCGCATTTCCTGTTCAACACGCTCAATTCGATCTCCACCCTGGTGCTTCTCAAACAGACGGAACGCGCCAATGCGATGCTCTCGCGCCTGTCCTCCTTCCTGCGCTACACGCTCGCCAATGAGCCGACGGCCCGGGTGCCGCTGGCGCAGGAGGTTGAAACCCTGAAACTCTATCTCGAGATAGAGAGGATGCGATTTGAAGAGCGCCTCCGCCCGATATTCGACATCGATCCGAGGGTAACCCGGGCACGCCTGCCCTCGCTGCTGCTGCAACCGCTCGTGGAAAATGCTATCAAATACGCCGTGACGCCGCAGGAAGAAGGCGCCGAAATCCGCATTTCGGCGCAACAGGTCGGAAACCGGGTGCAGATCGCCGTGTCCGACACGGGACCGGGCTTGCAAGAGAAAGCCATAGCGCGCCAAGCTTCGACCGGTGTTGGGCTTGCCAATATCCGGGACCGGCTGGTCCAGGCATTTGGCGAAGAACAACGATTTGACATTGAAACGAACGAGGAGGGCGGTTTTCGCGTCCTAATCGAGATACCGCTCCAGTTCGACCAGGCAAAGGAAGCCGCATGACCATCCGCGCAATTATCGTCGACGATGAGCCTCTCGCCATTCAGGGGCTCCAGCTGCGCCTCGAGCCGCATGCCGATGTCGAGATTGTCGACACCTGCACCAATGGCCGCGAAGCCATCCGCTCGGTCAAGACGCACAAGCCCGATCTGGTATTCCTCGACATCCAGATGCCGGGCTTCGACGGGTTTTCCGTCGTCCAGGGCCTGATGGATATCGAGCCGCCGCTGTTCGTCTTCGTCACCGCCTATTCCGATCACGCGATCCGCGCCTTCGAGGCGCAGGCGGTCGACTATCTGATGAAGCCGGTGGAGGATGACCGGCTGGCCGATACGCTGGCCCGGGTCCGCGAACGGCTGGCGGAGAAGAACAGCAGCGAGGAAATCTCCCGGCTGCGCGAAGTGCTGTCCGAAGTTGCGCCCGATGCGGCCGAGGACCTTGCCAATGAAGGCGAAGCCCCGTCCGCGAGCCGCTATGAGAAGCTGATCAACGTGAAGGATCGCGGGCAGATATTCCGCGTCGATGTCGACAGCATCGAACGGATCGACGCGGCCGGCGACTATATGTGCATCTATACCGGCGACAATACGCTGATCCTGCGCGAGACGATGAAGGATCTGGAAAAACGACTCGACCCGCGCACCTTCCAGCGCGTCCACCGCTCGACCATCGTCAATCTCGATCTGGTCCGCCAGGTGAAGCCGCATACGAACGGCGAATGTTTCCTGGTGCTGGATTCAGGCGCGCAGGTGAAAGTCTCGCGCTCTTACAGGGATGTCGTCGCGCGGTTTGTGCACTAGGGCATTGGAGCGGCAGCGTCCGCCCTCTCGCGCTCATTGAGTGCAGATGGAGGAATAGATTTCCGCCTCGCCGAATAGCTCGGCTATATTTTTTGTGATCAAGTAACAATCGAAATCAAGAACTGGTTTTCGATATCTCTTTCGCGCCGGTCTTATAATCGCACTGGTAAATACCCATATAAGCAGAACGCCTTTGCGACATATGTGTCGCAATTCTGTCCAGCGGTGTCTCTTTACGATCAGAAATACTTTTGATTGGCTTTCCCGAGACAAAAAAATGATCGCCATGCCCGGACGCCTCGACAGCCCGGTATGAGCGATCCGGGAACCAGCCATGTCAATCAGCAGCGTAACTGTCAGCCATACGAACTCACCCATTGCCTATCCGCCAGCGGACGATGCAGTGCCGACAAAAATGTCCCTTGAGACCGCGGACTTGGAACCGAAGATCCACACGGCAATTATATATTGCGAGGCGAATTTCGGCAAAATCGACGGCAAGACGGCCAACGGCCTGGTTCGTCACTCTGAAAGATACCGGATCTTGTCGGTCATCGACAGTCAGCAGGTCGGCAAGGATACCGGCATAATTCTCGATCAGAGCCCCAATGGGATTCCGGTCTGTTGCGACCTGACCGAAGCGATGGCGAGCGCGGAAACTATCCCCGATTATTTCATCTACGGCGTGGCGCCGATCAGCGGAATGCTCTCTTCCGACGAACGCGATATTGTCCTTGAGGCGATGGCTTTCGGCATGAATATCGTCAACGGGCTGCATGAGTTTTTGAGTGAGGATCCTGAATTTATCGCCGCCGCCAGGGCCAGCGACGTAACCATCCTCGATATCCGCAAACCTCGCGACAAGAAGCATTTGCGGCTGTTTACCGGCCGCATCAACGATGTCGCTTGCCCGCGCATTGCGGTGCTCGGCACCGATTGCGCGATCGGCAAGCGAACGACCGCTACCATTCTCGCCCGCGCCGCTCAACGAGCGTGGTATCAAGGCTGTAATGGTCGGTACAGGCCAGACTGGCCTTATTCAGGGCGCGCGCTACGGTCTCGCGCTCGATGCGGTGCCGTCACAATTCTGTGCGGGCGAACTCGAGGCGACTATCCTCGAAGCCATTGAAACAGAAGATCCCGATATCATCATTGTTGAGGGGCAGGGCTCGCTCAGCCATCCGGCCTTTTCGACGTCTTCTTTCATCCTGCGCGGCAGTGTACCCGATGGTGTGATCCTCCAACACGCACCGGCGCGCGCACATCGCTGCGACTTTCCGACGATGGCGATGCCCGATCCCGCTAGGGAAATCCAACTGATCGAAACCTTTGCGGAAACCCGGGTTATCGGTCTGACGATCAACCATGAAAATATGGCTGCCGCCGAAGTCGACACAGCAATCGCCGGCTTTGAGCGTGAACTTTGCATTCCTGTCACTGACGCACTGACCCGGTCATCCGACGAGCTAGTCGCGATGACACTCGCTGCTTTCCCCCAGATCGAGCGAAAGCGCCTCGCCACCGTAGCATGAATATGCCCCGGCTGGAGGTCGATGCCGGCAAGATATCCACCAACGCTCGATTGCTGGGCAAGCAGCTCGGGGATCGTGGAATGGCGGTCACCGGCGTAACCAAAGCAACGCTCGGTTGTCCGGAAATCGCAGCCATATTGCTCGATGCCGGATTGTCCGGGATCGGGGATTCACGGATCGAGAATATCGAACGGATGCGCGCCGTGCTCGGCGGCGGGCCGACACTGACGCTGATTCGTTCACCCATGCTCAGCCAGGTGGATCGCGTCGTGCGCAGCGCCGATATCAGCTTCAACACTGAGCTTGCCATCATCACACAGCTTTCCGCCGCCGCGCAGCGGGCCGGCCGAACGCATGGCATAGTGCTGATGGTTGAACTTGGCGATCTGCGCGAAGGGATCATGCCGGACGATCTCGAAAGAATTGTCCGGCCAATTCTGACCCTGCCAAATAT
>JBPOET010000207.1:0-4297 GCA_051251675.1 Parasphingopyxis sp.
AATGCCGCTCATGGATACCGGCGGTTTCAGAAGCCGCGCGGCGATGGATTACGCGCTGGCCAGCGGCGCGGCCGATATTATCGGCATCGGCCGCCCCTTCTGCCATATGCCCGATGCCGCGAAACGGCTCTTCGCCGGGCTGGACGCGCTCCCCACACCTGAAGAAAATCTGGCGCTTATTCCAGGCTGGCTGGGCTTTCTGAAGCGTATTCAGATATTCAAGGCCATAGACGGCTTCGCCGCAATCTATTGGTTCTACAGCCAGCTCTACGCGCTCGGCCGCACAGGCAACACAGCGCCCGATCGATCAGTATTCGCGGCGTTTCGCGAGGTCGAAGCGACGCACAAACAGCTGATGAAAGAGCGCAGCGAAGGCTGAGCTATTCCTGTTCCTCAGCCCTCAGCGCCTTGCGGTCGAGCTTGCCTATCATCGTTTTCGGTAGCTCCTCGCGGACGACCACGGCATCCACACGCTCATGCTTGCCGAGCTTCGGGTTGAGCCAGTCGGCCAGCGCCTCTCCCGTAACATCCGCACCCTTTTCCAGCGTCACGAAAGCCTTGGGTTTTTCGCCGGTATAGGTATCGGGCACGCCGATCACGAGCGCCTCTTTAACCGCCGGATGCCGGTAGAGGATTTCCTCGAGCTGGCTGGGAAACACTTTGAATCCCGATACCGCGATCATGTCCTTCAGCCGGTCGACGATGAAGATATAACCGTCTTCGTCGATCTTGCCGACATCGCCGGTGCGCAGGAAACCGTCATACAATATCTGGTCGTCTGCGTCAGGCCGATTCCAATAACCGTACATGATCTGTGGCCCGGCAATGACGATCTCGCCCGGCTCGCCGTCCGGGGGCGTCTCATTCGGATCTTCCTTGTCGACCAGTTTGACGATGGTTCCCGCTATCGGCTGGCCAATCGATCCGGTCTTGTTCTCGCCGTCATACGGGTTGCACGAAACGACACCCGAGCTTTCGGTAAGACCATAGCCTTCGACCAGCTTGGAGCCCGTCATCGCCTCGAACTTCGCCTTGGTTTCGGCAGGCAGCGGCGCCCCACCCGAAATACAAACCCGTAAGGAACTGAAATCGGTCTTCGCCGTCTGCGGATGATCGAGCAAAGCCGTGTACATGGTCGGCACGCCGGGCAGCGCGGTTGCCTTGGTCCGCTCGATCGCCTTCAGCGCCTGCGCCGCGTTCCAGCGCGGCAGCATGATGATCTCGCCGCCGCGCAGCACGGTGCGATTCAGCACCGTGGCGTTGGCGAAAACATGGAAGAAGGGCAACACGCCCATGATCCGGTCTTCCGCTTCGGGTTCCGGGTCCAGGGCCTGGATCTGGCGCGCATTGGCCGTGATATTCTGATGCGTGAGCATCGCGCCCTTGGGCGTACCGGTTGTACCGCCGGTATACTGGATGAGCGCTATATCCTTGCGCGGGTCTATCGGAACGCGGCCGCAATCGCCTTTATTATCGACCAGTTCGCTGAACGGGATGACGTCGCGGCGCTTGGGGATATCGACCGACTCACCGCCCTTGAACACGCGGAACATGAGGGATTTGGCCAGCGGCAGCGCCTCGACCACGGTGCCGACGACCAGTTTTTCGAGCGAGCTGTTATCGAGTACCTCCAGCGCCGTCGGCAACAGCGCCTTTGCCGACAGGGTGAACAGTATTTTCGTCCCCGAATCTTCAACCTGATGGGCCAGCTCGTCGACAGTATAGAGCGGCGAGAAATTGACGACGGTCGCGCCCATTTTCATCGCGCCATAATAGGCTGCCAGATAGTGCGGCACATTGGGCAGGAATATTCCCACCCGGTCGCCCTTCTTGACGCCCAGCTTCTGCAGGCCCCGGGCGACGCGATTCACGCCGAGGCGGACATCGGCATAGCTGTATTTCCGGCCCATAAAGTCGGCCAGATAGGCATCGGGATGCGCCGCGGCGCTGTTCGCGAACATCTGCGGTACGGTGAGCGGCGCGAAGCTCCGGTCCCAGGGTTCGGGATGCCGGTATTTCTTGCGCCAGATGTCCGGAATTTCAACCATAACCGCCCTATAGCAAGGCTTTACGACATTTCAAATTACTGACAGAATTGTCAGTAAAATCGCCGGTTTCTAGTCGTCTTTCTTCCGAAACAGCTCTTCCGCGCCCTCGGGAAGCTGTTTGGCGGGCGCATTCTCGGCGGGCATATCGGGCCAACCGCCCGGCGTCGCCTCGTCTTCCGTCTCGGCAGCCGGCTCCGCAGTTTCGCCAGCCGCTTCGGCGGCTTCCGCAGCAAGAGCCGCCTCGGCCTCGGCAACCGCGACACGGCGTTCGTTGCGCAACTCTTCGATCAGCGCTTCGCGATCGCCTTCCATCGTTTCGTCCTTCGGCGCCTCGATACCGGCTTTCTTCGCCGCTTTCTCCACAACCGCATCCAGTTCGCGCTGCGAACACAGGCCCAGAGTCACCGGGTCCTTGGGAACGATCTCGACGATGTTCCAGTGGGTCCGGTCGCGGATCGCGTGGATCGTGTTGCGCGTCGTGCCGATCAGCTTGCCGATCTGCGCATCGGAAATTTCCGGATGGTTGCGGAGCAGCCATGCAATGCCGTCCGGCTTGTCCTGGCGCTTGGAAACCGGCGTATAGCGCGGCCCTTTCGTCCGGCGGACCTGTTCCGGGCCCTTGAGCATTTCCATGCGGTGATCGGGGTCGGCCTGGGCCTTTTCGATCTCTTCCATCGTCACTTCATGCGCGGCGACGGGATCGCGGCCGGTAAGCTTGGTAGCCGCCGTATCGTCGGCGATCGCCTGCACTTCAAGAATGTGCAAACCGCAAAAATCCGCGATCTGCTCGAAGGAAAGCGCGGTATTGTCGACCAGCCAGCTGGCGGTTGCGTGCGGCATCAAGGGGTGGGACATGATAGGCTCCGGATAATAAAAGGGCCGCCCCTCACGGGACGGCCGAATATGGCATCTATTTAGGCGAACCGGGCCATAAGAGCAATAGGGGCTCTGCGCCTCCCCGGTTCCGGCAAGCCCTTCAGGCCGCTTCGTCATATTCCCGGGTGATCGGCACGAGCGCGCTCAGAAATTCCCGCGCGCTGCGTTCCCAGCTGAACAGCGCGCCGTAGCGGGCACAGGCGCAACGATCCCGGGTCAATGCTCCGGCAATCGCGGCATCGAGATCGGGGTCGAGACAGGCGACCTCGCTGTTGAGGACATCCAGCGGGCCGGAAACCGGATAGGCGGCCACCGGCGTTCCCGACGCGAGCGCTTCGATCATTACCAGCCCGAACGTGTCCGTGCGGCTGGGAAACACGAAAACATCGGCGCCGGCATAGACTCCTGCCAGCGCAGCTCCCGACAAGGCTCCGAGAAAAAGCACCTCAGGGTAGCGGCGTTGAAGGGCCGTGCGCGCCGGCCCATCACCGACAATCACTTTCGATCCGGGATGGCGGCACGCAAGGAAAGCCTCGATATTCTTCTCGATCGCCACCCGGCCGACATACAGCATGACCGGCCCGGGCAGATCGGCAAGGGCGGGATACGGCGGCGCGCCCGGCGAGAAGCTGGCGAGGTCGACACCTCTGCCCCATGGCGTGACATGGGTGATCCCGTGGAGTCGCAACTCGCGCCGGATCGAGTCGGTCGCAGTCAGGACGGCACTCGACGGCGCATGGAAGCGGCGCATCAACGGCCAGAGCCAGTCGGCCGGCAAGCCAGTGCGCTTGGACACATAGTCGGGAAACTGCGTGTGATAGGCTGTTGTAAAGGCCAATCCGTTGCGCCGGCACCAGCGCCGTGCGGCAAAACCCAACGGACCTTCGGTGGCGATATGGACAGCGTCCGGCGCGACCCGCATCAGCGCCGCTCCCAACCGCTCCGCCGTTACGAGCGCCAGCCTGATCTCCGAATAGGTCGGACAAGGGAGCGAATAGAACTGGTCAGGCGAGAAGACATGCACGTCGTGCCCCATCTTTTCGAGCTCGCGGCGGACCGACTGGAGGGTGCGGACCACGCCATTTATCTGAGGAGCCCAGGCATCGGTAACAATCGCAATCCGCATGATCCC
This sequence comes from Parasphingopyxis sp., assembly GCA_051251675.1. Classification (GTDB taxonomy): domain Bacteria; phylum Pseudomonadota; class Alphaproteobacteria; order Sphingomonadales; family Sphingomonadaceae; genus Parasphingopyxis. The sequence continues at coordinate 4,057 of JBPOET010000207.1, forward strand.
GTCCTTTGTGAAAGCCCGTCCTTTGTGAAAGAATGTGCTAGGCCGCCTCCGGCATACGGATCGTTCCCGCATTCCGCGCCGCCACTTCCTCCGCCCAGTGAAGTATCTCCATCCGTCCGTCGAAATGTTCGACCAGCGCCGTGCAGCCCTCGACCCAGTCACCGTCGTTAAAATATTCGATGCCTTCGATATCGCGGATCTCGGCTGTGTGGATATGGCCGCATACGACCCCGTCCACGCC
>JBPOET010000208.1:0-4285 GCA_051251675.1 Parasphingopyxis sp.
AGTTCCGGCTGCCCGGCGCGGTTGTCGAGGACGAAGTTCTTGACGAACCGGCCGCCCTGAATGTCTTCGAGAACGCGCTTCATTTCGGCCTTGGTTTCATCGGTGATAATCCGGGGGCCGGTGGTGATGTCGCCATATTCCGCGGTGTTCGAGATCGAATAGCGCATATTTGCGATGCCGCCCTCATACATCAGATCGACGATCAGCTTCACCTCGTGCAGGCATTCGAAATAGGCCATTTCCGGCGCATAACCGGCTTCGGTCAGCGTTTCGAAGCCGGCCTGGATCAGATGGCTGAGGCCGCCGCACAGCACGGCCTGTTCGCCGAACAGATCGGTTTCGCATTCCTCGCGGAAATTGGTCTCGATGATGCCGGACCGGCCGCCGCCGACGCCGCTCGCATAGGCAAGGCCGACATCATGGGCGTTGCCGCTCGAATCCTGATGCACGGCAATAAGGCAGGGGACGCCGCCGCCGCGCACATATTCGCTGCGCACCGTATGGCCCGGGCCCTTGGGTGCGATCATGATCACGTCGAGATCGGCGCGCGGTTCGATCAGGCCGAAATGCACATTCAGGCCGTGGGCGAAGGCGAGGGCCGCGCCCTCTTTCAGATTGTCGTGCAGATCCTCGGCATAGATGGCCGCCTGATGTTCGTCGGGGGCGAGCATCATCACGATATCGGCCCAGGCGGCGGCTTCGGCATTGGTCATGACCTTGAAGCCGGCGCCTTCCGCCTTGGCGCGGGTGGAGGAGCCCTCGCGCAGCGCGATGGCGACCTCGCTCACGCCGCTGTCCCGCAAATTCTGCGCATGGGCGTGGCCCTGGCTGCCATAGCCGATGATGGCGATCTTCTTGCCGGTGATCAGGCCGAGATCGGCATCTGCATCATAATAGACGCGCATAGTTTAAACTCCCTGTTTTTGAGTGGGACGACGGAGATAGTCGGTAATCCGCGTCCAATAATGAGAAACGATATAGATGGAGACGGGCAGGGCGAGCGCGATGCCGCGATACCAGTCCCACCCCCAGATATTGACGGCGCCGATCACGGCCAGAATGGGCAGCAATGGCCAGAGCCGGAGGATGATAATCCAGCTCATGGCGAACAGGGCCAGCACCCAGTGCATTTCATTTTCGAGCGCAAGAAACACCGCCGCGCCAAAAGCCAGAAAGTAGATAAAGGCGAGGATAATCGCCGAAATGCTGATGATCTCGCGCATGGAAGCCGTGCCTAACTCGCTTCCTTGCCGCGGCCAATGGCGACCACGCCGGTGCGCGCCACCTCGACCAGGCCGACCTCGCGCATCAGTTCGATAAAGCTGTCCACCTTGTCGCTGTTGCCGGTGACTTCGAAAACGAAGCTCTGGGTCGTGGAATCGACAACCCTTGCGCGGAAAACATCGGCCAGGCGCAGTGCCTCGATCCGGTTGTCCCCGGCTCCGGCCACCTTGACGAGTGCCAGATCGCGTTCGACATGCGGCCCGATCTCGGTCAGGTCGACAACCTTGTAGACAGGCGGCATCCGCTCGGTCTGCGCGATGATCTGCTCGATCACGCGGGGCGAGCCCTTGGTCACGATGGTGATCCGGCTGATCGTCTCGTCCTCGCTGACGCCGGTCACCGTCAGGCTCTCGATATTGTAGCCGCGCGCGGTGAACATGCCTGCGATGCGGGCCAGGATTCCCGGCTCATTGTCGACCAGGATGGAAAGCGTATGCCGCTCGGCGGCTTCGGTGAGTATTTTCATCAGACCAGCGCCTTCGCTTCGTCTTCCATGACGCCCGAAACGGTGTCGGACTGGAGGATCATTTCGGTATGCGCGGCGCCCGACGGGATCATCGGCAGGCAATTGGCCATTTTCGCAACGCAGCAATCGACGAATACCGGGCCGTCATGGGCCAGCATTTCGCTGATGCCGGCTTCAAGGTCGGCCTTGGCCTCGATGCGGATGCCTTTCCAGCCATAGGCTTCCGCCAGCTTCACAAAGTCTGGCAGGGAATCGCTGTAACTTTCTGAATAGCGGCCGGAATAAGTCAGTTCCTGCCACTGTCTGACCATCCCCATATATTCGTTGTTCAGGACGAAAACCTTCACCGGCAGCCGATACTGGCTGGCCGTGCCCAGTTCCTGAATACACATCTGGATCGAGGCTTCGCCGGCGATATCGATAACCAGCGCGTTCGGATTGCCGATCTGCGCGCCGATGGCTGCGGGCAGGCCATAGCCCATCGTGCCCAGGCCGCCCGAAGTGAGCCATTTGTTCGGCTTTTCGAACCCGAAATGCTGGGCGGCCCACATCTGGTGCTGACCGACCTCTGTCGTAACGATCGGATTTTGCTTGTGCGTGGCCTTCCAAAGCGCCTGGATAGCAGTTTGCGGCATGATTTCGTCTTTGGCGTCCGGAAAGGCCAGGCATTTGGTCGCCCGCCAGCCATCGATGCGCGCCCACCAGTCCTGCAGGTCGGCCTTTTTATGCTGGCGCGCTTTCCAGATCTTGACGATATCCTCCATCGCCCGCCCCGCATCCGCGTTGATAGCAAGGTCGACGGGAACGATCTTGTTGATCGAACTGCGGTCGATATCGATGTGGATCTTCTTGGAATCCGGCGAAAAAGCGTCGAGCCGGCCGGTGACACGGTCATCGAAACGGGCGCCGACCGCAATGATCAGGTCCGCCTTGTTCATCGCCATATTGGCTTCGAACGTGCCATGCATGCCGAGCATGCCCAGCCATTGCTCGGACGAGGCGGGCAGGGCGCCCAGACCCATCAGCGTCGAGGTGACCGGCGCGCCGGTGATCCGGGCGAGTTCGCACAGTATCTGGCTGGCCCCAGGCCCTGCATTGATGACGCCGCCGCCGGTGTAGAAAACCGGGCGCTCGGCGGCCGCGATCATCTCGACGGCGGTCTCGATCCGCGCGGGATCGGGTTTGTCGCGCGGCACATAGGCCTTGTGCGCGATCGGCCCCGATTTACGATAGATGCCGGTCGCGACCTGCACATCCTTGGGAATATCGACGACAACCGGGCCAGGGCGGCCCGTCGTGGCGATGAAAAAGGCCTCCTGGACAATATTGCCGAGCTTGTCGGGATCCTTGACCAGATAATTATGTTTGGTGCAGTGCCGCGTAATGCCGACCGTGTCCGCTTCCTGGAAGGCATCGGTGCCGATCAGGGTTGAGGGGACCTGGCCGGTGATGACGACCATCGGAATCGAGTCCATCAGCGCATCGGCGATGCCGGTGACGGCGTTGGTCGCACCCGGGCCCGAGGTGACGAGGACAACGCCGGGCTTGCCTGTCGCGCGGGCGTAGCCTTCGGCGGCATGGGCCGCGCCCTGTTCGTGGCGGCACAGGACGTGGCGAATGCGCTTCTGCTCGAAAAGCGCATCATAGATCGGCAGAACAGCGCCGCCCGGATAGCCGAAAATGACTTCCACGCCGCAATCAAGCAGCGCTTCCACCAATATATCCGCTCCAGCTTTTTCGGCTGCCATGTTCTTCGTCCACTGTCTGATTTTGCACTGCAATAGCAGCGTAGAAACCGGGCTGCTAGACAGGCAATAATTGTCTGTCAACCACTATTGGAGTAATTTAGTTACAATATAGCTATCGATATCGTCATAATCTGATTCTGCTATGCGTGGCCAGTCCCCGGGAGGCTGGTTGGCGAACCAGGTGTACTGACGCTTGGCATAGCGGCGTGTGGCCTGGGCGGCGGCGGCGACGGCCGTGTCCCGGTCCATTTCGCCATGGAGGAAAGCCGCGATTTCCGGGACTCCGATGGCGCGCATGATCGGCAATGCGGAGTCCAGCCGCCGGTCGAGCAGCGCTTCCACCTCTTCCACGGCACCGCTTTCGAACATGGCGGCAAAGCGCCGGTCGCAGCGTTCGTACAACCAGTCGCGATCGGGCAGCAGAATCAATGGTGCAAGGGCGATGTCGCCGGCGATGCCGCCGCTTTTCTCCCGCTGCCATGCGTCGATAGGCCGCCCGGTGGAGCGCACAACTTCGAGCGCGCGGGCGATTCGGCTCGAATCCGCCCGGTTGAGGCGCGCTGCGGACGCCGGATCCTCATTCTCGAGCGCGGCATAGGCATCGGCAACGGGCAGGGCGCGTATCGCCGCGCGAATTCCGCCGTCGATTTCGGGAATCGGAGCCAGCCCCTCGAGCAGGGTCCGGTGATACAATCCCGTGCCGCCGACAAGGATTGCCGGTTTGCCGTCCTGATGCGCCGCGGCAATTTGCGCCTTGGCGTCATCGGCCCAGCGCGCGGCCGAGCAG
>JBPOET010000209.1:0-4268 GCA_051251675.1 Parasphingopyxis sp.
CCTATACGATATCCGAAGAAACGGCGCTGCCGACCTTCTATATCGATATCGGCGGCGGGCTCGAGGACGATGCCGTGCAGTCCGCTTTGCGCGCGCTTGAGGAAAAGGCCCGCTACGTCAAGCTGCTCGGCAGCTATGTCGCAAGCGACGTCCGTAACGCCAATTCGGGCTTCCTGCCCGTCAAATCTGTCAAACTGTAAGGGAAACCCATGTTCGACAATGCCGTCGCCCGCCCGCTCGACCAGATCATCGCCATCAGCCGGGCCTATCAGGCCGATCCGCGCGAAGACAAGGTAGATTTCGGGATCGGCGTCTATAAAGACGAGACCGGCCTGACGCCGATCATGCGCTCCGTAAAGGCCGCCGAACAGAAGCTGATCGATACGCAGACGACGAAGACCTATGTCGGCGTCGGTGGCGACCAGGCTTTTGTCGAGCTGTTGGCGAAGGAAGTGTTGCCCGACCATGTCTATGGCACGGATATGGTCGGTATCCAGTCGATCGGCGGCTCCGGAGCCGTTCGCGTACTTGCTGAACTCGCGCTGAGCCTCAACCCCGATGCCTGTTTCTGGATACCCGATCCGAGCTGGCCGAACCATCGGGCGATTTTCGGAGCTGTCGGCGCCCGGATTGCAACCTATCCCTACCCGAAATTCACGGCGGACTCCGGCATCGACGCGATCCTTGAAGCGCTGGACGCCGCCTCGCCCGGCGATGTCGTTGTCATCCATGGCGGCTGCCACAATCCCACCGGGATCGATCCCGATCTCGAGGAATTGGCAAGACTTGCAGAAGGCGTGGTTGCGCGAGGGCTGATCCCCTTTGTCGACTCCGCTTATCTGGGTTTCGGCAAGGGCTGGCAGGAAGACGCCCAACGGGTCGCCGTTGTCGCCGATAAAGCACCGGAAATGCTGCTCGCGCTGAGTTGTTCGAAAAATTTCGGCATCTACCGCGAACGTACGGGCGCGGCCCTGCTGGTCGGCAAGGGACACGCCAATCTGGCGGCCGCCAATTCCAACCTTCTCTCTCTTGCGCGCGCCAATTATTCGATGCCACCCGATCATGGCGCCGCCATCGTCCGGACCATTTTCCAGGACCCCGCGCTCAAGGCCGACTGGCTCGCCGAGCTCAAGGAGATCCGCGAAACGATCAACACCGCACGCGGCGCACTGGCCCTTGCGCTGGCCCGGGCCAAACAGGATCGCGACTGGACCTATATCGACAAAGGCATGGGCATGTTCTCGCTGATCGACGTCACGCCGGAAGCGGCAGCGACGCTGCGCGAGGAGCAGGGCGTCTATATCATTCCCGATGGGCGGATGAATGTCGCCGGCATAGATATTACCAAGATCGAGGAAATCGCCGCCAAGCTCGTGACGGCACTATAGGAGCGCCCCATGGCCTCGCTTCCCAACGTTCCCAACCTGTTTCTCGACAGCGAGAAAGCCGAATTCGATACCGCTATCGGCGATATCGCGTCAGGCGAAGCCAGCGTCTTTGCGCTGCGCTGCCATAATCTGCCGGCCAGTGCCGAGTTAACTGAGACACTGGCCGCCGCATTCCTCTTCACCAATGCGATCCTCATGGCCCGCTCGCGGCGCAAAATCGTCAAATTGGTTACTCTTGATGTAGTTGAAGAACCATTGCGGTACAGCTACGCGAACAGCTTCCGGGCATTGTTCAACAGTGAATTTTCGAGCCTCGACAATATCGATCGCTGGCACAGCTATCTGGAAGAACGCCAGCATATTGCCGTTGGCGCGCGGGAGGATGCGCAAAAGGCGGTCGAGTTTTTCCGGCATGCCGGAATCAGCCGATCGGCCAGCGCGCTGCACCGGGCGGATGTTTTCATGGGTATGGAGAATGTCGCGGCTGGCGACAGCGCAGGTGGCCAGTTCTCGTTCGAAGACAGCTATATCTACGCCCCGAAGCTGGTCGGCGCAAACAGCAGCACAGCCATCGCGCTCAAAAGCGTGTTCCTGGCCGATGGCGTGAAGGTGCGCACCGGACGGCGCGGGCAGAATGTCGTGATCGAGCTCGATTGCGCCCGCGCGAATGACGGCATCAGGGAGTGGCTCGGCCATATCGAACGGATCCTGGCGCTCGATTTCTACCGCCTGGGCGTCTAGGCGAGCCGCGCTTTTAGCAGACCGCGCACCGCATTCCCGATCAGGAAACCCCCGGCAAGATCATTGCGTACCAGATCCTGCTCGACGGCCCGCCCCTCCTCGATCAGCGTTTCGCGCAGGATACCGGGAAGCAAGCCGCGGGACAGCGGCGGCGTCAGCAACCGCCCCTCCCGCTCGACGAACAGGGATGTGAAGCAGCCTTCGGTAAGAAAGCCATCGCCGTCTTCGAGCAGCGTTTCGAATGTTCCGCGCCCGACCATCGCCGCATCATATACCGACCGGGCGGTCGTTTTGTGGCTAAGCCTGAAGTCCAGCGGATCGGCATTGCGAGAAGCGATCGCCACAGGCACGGGTTCGGCGGGGCATTCGGGCAATGACCGCACCTCGATTGCAAAGCGCCCGTGCCTCGACAGCAGCAGACGGACCTTCGACAGCGCCTTTACCCGGAACGTCGCCGCCTGCAGCTCGTTGCGCGCGGCGTGACGGTCAAACGCGAATCCGAGCGCCCGCGCGCTCGCTTTCATGCGCGCAAGATGCCGTTCGAGCTGCTCGATCCCCGCCACCGGGTCGAAGCGCATCGTTTCGACAAGATCGAAGCGTGGCTGCCCCTCAGTCACAAAAGCCCCCTTGGCCAGGCATTCGCGCCATTCGTCCCCCGCACGGCTATCCGCGACTATGCCCGAGCCCAGGCCAAGCGTCGCACTGCTGGCGCCATCTTCGAGCACCAGCGTGCGAATGGCAACGTTGAACGCCGTATCGCCAGACGGATCGATCCAGCCGATCGAACCTGTATAGGGTCCGCGCGGTGCCGCCTCCAGTTCGTCGATGATCTCCATGGCCCGGATTTTGGGCGCGCCGGTGATCGAGCCGCAGGGATAGATGGAGCGGATCAGGTCGATCGCTGAAGTGCCCGGCGCGATGTCAGCGGTGACCGTCGAGGTCATCTGATGGACGGTCGGATAGGATTCGACATGGAATAATGATGGCACGTCGACACTGCCGGGTGCCGCCACACGCGAAAGATCGTTTCGGAGAAGGTCGACGATCATCAGATTCTCGGCCCGCTGCTTGGGATCTCCCTGCAGTTCCTTGCGCGCTGCCAAATCGGCGGACGGATCATCCTGCCGAACCGCAGTACCCTTCATGGGCCGCGCCGTGATCCGGCCATCGACAAGCGAGAAGAAAAGTTCCGGAGACAGCGAGAGCAGCCAGTGCGCACCGGTCCAGACAACACCGCCATAACCGGCCAGCGATCCCGCCCTCAGCCGCGCATAGATTGCCAGCGGATGCCCCGAAAGCTTCACATCGCAGCCAAAGGTGAGGTTCGTCTGATAAATATCGCCGGCCGAAATATAGCTCTGCGCCCGTGCAAAAGCCTTTTCATAACCGCTTTCCGTAACGCGCGGCGCAGGAGCCCCCGCCCAGCCGCTGGCGGGATCCGGCAGCATTGCCGGCACAGCATCGGCGTCGATCCGATCCATATCCTCGAACAGCCCGAACCACAGAAGCGGCGGCGCGCCCGCCTCAAGCTCGCGCCGCAGAGAAGCCAGCCGGTCCTCCAGCGCAAGGCCGGCTTCGTAGCTTATGAAACCGGCAACATGGAGGCCATCCTCTCTTGCACGTTCCAGCCGGCCCAGAGCCATGTCGACCTGATCATGCGACCGCGCTTCGACCATGGCGACCGGCCGCGTAAACAACCGCGCCGCCGCACCGTCGACCCGTGCATCGTCGAGGAGCACAAAAGGCGTTTCAAGGGCGATTGCATCTCTCACCCCTGTCCCATGCCAAGCCTTGGCGCACTTCGCCAGTTGCAAGCGCGCCGAGCAATTGCCATGTCACCCGCCATGACAGACACCGCCCCCCTCAAAGCCGCGATCATTCCGGTGACTCCGCTCCAGCAGAACAGCACCCTGATCTGGTGCACGAAGACGATGCGCGGCGCCTTTACGGATCCGGGCGGAGATCTCGAGAAACTGAAGGCCACTGCCAAACAGATGGGGGTGACTGTCGAAAAACTGCTCGTCACGCACGGCCATCTCGATCACTGCGGGCAGACCAAGATCCTGGCCGAAGAGCTGGGCGTGCCGATCGAAGGACCGCATGAAGCAGACCGGTTCTGGATTTCCAAGCTTGAGGATG
>JBPOET010000021.1:0-12358 GCA_051251675.1 Parasphingopyxis sp.
GGGATCACCCTGATCGGCATTCTTGCCGGCGCCTATTCGGGCGCAAGCCTTGGCGGGCCCGTTGGCGATCGTCTCGCATTCGTCGGTGTCGAGCCTGCACTGGCACAGACGCTTGGCTTTGCGCTGGTCATTGTCCTTACCACCTATGCCTCGCTCGTTATCGGAGAGCTCGTCCCCAAGCAATTGGCGCTGCGCAATCCGGAGCGCGTTGCCGTGTTCGTAGCGCTGCCGATGCGCTGGCTCGCGACGCTCACGGCACCGCTTGTCTGGCTGATGGACAGGACAAGTGCGCTGATCTTCCGCCTGATGCGGCTGAGCCGCAATCCGCAATCGCGCGTTACTGCCGAAGAGCTGCACATGCTTATTGCCGAGGCGACGAAGTCCGGCGTGATCGAGGAAAGCGAACGGGCGATTATCTCGGGCGTTGTACGGCTGGCAGATCGCCCGGTACGCGAGGTGATGACCCCGCGCACCGAGGTCGACTGGATCGAAGCCTCGTCGAGCCCCAATGAAATCCGCGAAGCTTTGCTTGCGACCCCCCATACCCGGCTCCCCGTCGCGGAGGGGTCGGTCGACGAGATTATCGGTGTCGTTCAGGCGCGCGATATCGTGTCGGCACTATTCGAAGGCCGGTCTTTGGATTTGCGGGCACTTATGCGGGCTGCACCGATAGTGCCTGACCAGGTTGATGCGATGGATGCGCTGGAAGCGCTGCGTGAGTCCGATGTTCCGATGGCACTGGTCCATGACGAATATGGGCATTTCGAGGGAATCATGACCCCTCTCGACTTGCTGATCGCGATAACGGGCGAGTTCGTTTCGGATCAGGAGATCGGTACCGATCCTTCCTTCGTGGAGCGCGCCGATGGCAGCTGGCTGTTCTCCGGATCGCTATCGGCGGACAATATGGCCGAAAAACTGGGATTCGATCTTCCCGACGACCGCGATTACGCAACCGTTGCCGGTTTTGCGCTTTCCGTATTCAAACGCCTGCCGATAACCGGGGAACTGTTCGAAAAAGACGGCTGGAACTTTGAAGTCGTCGACATGGATGGCCGCAAGATCGACAAGCTGCTGGCCCAGCGGTCCAAGGCCATCGATTCCGAAGATACTTGAATAATCTCTCCTGTTGTATTATGTAAGTAATACACCTAGTGGAGAATATTCGTGCTAAAGATCATCCTGTCCATTATCGCCGCGATTGTTCTGCTCGTCATCGCCGTGAAGGTTTTCACATCAATCCTGTCGCTGGTTTTTTACGGCTTGGCGCTGCTTCTTGTCGGCTATGTCGTCTGGTATTTTCTCAGCGGTTCGAAACGCGGTTAGCTGGGCGGTATCGTGACGCCCGTCGTCCGCATGTTCCTGTTCCTTGCCGTCGCGGGTGTCTTGTCGGCTGTGGGTATGCCGCGGACAGATACCGTGCTCGGTGTGCTGCTTGTAGTCCTGTCGGCCGGCGCGTTCATCATGGGTGTTGTCAATTACTATCTGCATGCCCGAACCCGCTGGCCCTTTCGGCGAGATCGCTAGGCGGCGCGGTTTCCGAGCTTCTTCTGGCGCCTCCGCTCCACCGATGAACCGATCCCCATCGCTTCCCGATATTTGGCGACTGTTCGCCGCGCGATATCGAAACCTTTCTCTTTCAGCAGTGCGACCAGCTTGTCGTCGGAGAGAATCTTGTCCTCCGCCTCGATAAGGGCGCGGATGTGGCTTTTCACGGCTTCGGAGGAGGCCGCCTCGCCCTCCTCGCCCGATTTGATGCCGCTGGTAAAGAAATATTTGAGCTCGAATATCCCACGGTCGCAGGACAGATATTTGTTCGAAGTCGCCCTGCTCACCGTTGATTCATGCATGTCGATTGCGTCGGCAATTTCGCGCAGGGTGAGGGGCTTGAGGTGGGTTACGCCCTTGCGGAAAAAATCCGCCTGGCGCTTCACGACCTCGCTCGAAACCTTGATGATCGTCCGCGCGCGCTGGTCGAGCGCTTTGGTGAGCCAGTTGGCGTTGGCCAGGCATTCATTGAGCCAGGCTTTGCTCTGCGCGTCATTCCCCGCCTCGGACATCTCATGATAGTAGCTGCGGTTGACAATGACCTTGGGCAGCGTGGCGTTGTTGAGCTCGATCGCCCATCCTTTTTTTGCTGGCGCGACGAAAATGTCGGGCACCACGGCCTGAATCGGATCGCCGCCATATTGGCAACCGGGCTTCGGGTCGTAGTCGCGCAATTCGGCTATCATGTCGGCCATGTCTTCATCGTCGACGCGGCACATGCGCTTCAACCGGCCGAGCTCTCCGCGCGCCAGAAGATCCAGGTTGTCGATCAGCCGGGCCATGGCCGGGTCGTAGCGGTCGGACTCGCGCGCTTGGATCGCAAGGCACTCCGAAAGGTCGCGTGCTCCGACACCTGTGGGTTCGAAGCTCTGGATGGTCTCCAACCCATCCTCCAGCGAGGCAACCGGCACGCCCAGCTGGTGCGAGAGACGGAGCAAATCGGCGCGCAAATAGCCGGTTTCGTCGATCCTTTCGATCAGTTGACCCGCGATCATCAGGTCTTGGCCTGAAAGGCAGCTGCCCGCCTGCGCCAGAAGATGGTCGTGAAGCGAGACATCGCTCTGGGCGAGCAAATCCAGCTCAGCCCCGGCCTCGCCGCCGCTACCCTGAATATTCGCCATACCGAGGGCGCCGTCCATCCCGGCATCTGAACCGGTATCGTCGGATAGGGCGCTCTCCTCGATATCGAGCCGGGCTTCATTCTCCGCGCCACCATTCTGCAACAGACTGTCTGCGGTTGCCGGTTCCGGGGAGTCGCCCGAGCCGTCGCTCTCGGTCGGCGCTCCATCGTCGCGCTGCTCTTCGCCTGCCGCGTCGAGCAGCGGGTTTTTCTCCAGCTCTTCGGCGATAAAGCCCTCGATTTCGAGATTGGATAGCGCCAGCAGCTTGATTGCCTGCTGCAGTTGCGGCGTCATCACCAGAGACTGGCTCTGCCTGAGGTCGAGGCGCGGTCCTAGTGCCATATCGGCACCCTAACGAGTGAACCCTTCGCCGAGGTAAAGCCGCCGGACCTCATCATTGGCGACCAGATCGTCGGGCGAACCCGAAAACAGCACCTTGCCGTCATAGATGATGCAGGCCTGATCGACGATACCCAGCGTTTCGCGGACATTGTGATCGGTTATCAGCACACCGATATTGCGGTTCTTGAGATCGGCAACGAGATCGCGGATGTCGGAGATGGAGATCGGGTCGATCCCGGCGAACGGCTCGTCGAGCAACATGATGGACGGGTTGGCGGCCAGGGCGCGGGCGATCTCGCAGCGCCGCCTTTCGCCGCCAGACAGCGCCATCGCCGCAGAATCGCGCAAATGTCCGATCGAAAACTCGTCGAGCAACTGTTCGAGCCGCTCGGCACGGGCATCGCTGTCTGGTTCGCTCATTTCAAGGACGGCCGCGATATTCTTCTCGACGCTCAATCCCCTGAAAATGGAGGTTTCCTGTGGCAAATATCCGAGGCCGAGAATCGCCCGACGATACATTGGGAGGCCGGTAATATCGGCGCCATCGAGCATGATCCGGCCTGAATCGGGGCGCACCAGTCCCATAATCGAGTAGAAGCATGTCGTCTTGCCGGCACCATTCGGGCCCAGGAGCCCAAGGACCTGGCCGCGCCCCACATGCAGTGAAACATCCGACAAGACCTGCTTTTTGTCATAGGATTTCGCGATCGAGACGACAGACAGGCCCTCTGTCTCGGCTTGGAGGCCGGAATTGGCCTCGGGAGGGTCGATTGTCTCGGCTTTGTTCATCGGATCGCTTTTTGGCATCATCTGTGCATGTTGGGAAGCGCAGACCTTGTTTCAACAGGGCTGTATCGATCTATCGATCGGGCTGGGTGTTCCGTTGCGGTACCGTGAACCGCCCTGTGACCCGGCCTGTCGGCGTACCTTCTGTCACAATATCATTGCCCCCTTGCGACCGTCCGTCGATCACGGCCCGGCCGGTATCGAGATCAATCACCAGCCGACCGCCACGGATCACATTGCCGCCCTGATTCAGCTCAACGCCTCCTATCAGCGTGATCAGCCGCCGATCGAGATCATACACACCGAATTGGCCGCGCGCCGTTTCGCTTGGACTGCGGACGAAAACGCCGCCGCTTGCATCGAGCCGTCGGACTTCCACGCCGCCGGTTACGCTGCCGGAATAGGCGACAGTGATACGCGCAGCGTCAAGCGAGAGATTACCCTGGCGAACCTGGACATTGCCGGAGAATATCGCGCGGTCGGCCCTGTCCTGAACCTCTATCCGGTCGGCCGCCACATCGACGGGCGCATTGGTGTTGAGGCCGCCAAGAGCGGACTGGCTCGAAGCCGGAACGGCGGCCAGCATCATCAGCGCGAATCCGGCGGCAGCGGGCAAAAGGAAGGATCGGGTCATGGCTGCTATCTGCCTTGACCTTGGACGATGCGCAAGCGCGCGCGCCCTTCCAGGAAAACTGTGCGGCTCGGCATGTCGACCCGCATCCGATCCGCGCTGAAGGCGCCCAGCGGAATTTGGCCGTCCACTTCTCCCGCACTTCGCATCTCGCGCTGGTCAAGCCGTATCAGGACGTTACTTGTCTGCAGCCGGTAGCCATCGGCGGCCCGGAATTCGAGGGGGCCTTCGATCGAGACGACTTCTTCCTCAAGGTCATAAAGCCCGCGATTGGCGACGATAAAGGCGAGGCCGTCATCCAGTTCGAGTTGGGCGGACAGGTCCTCAAGTTCGACAATGGGCGTCGACGAGGTGCGTTGCAGGGCTGAAGCCGCATTTAGCTCGAATGGCCGGCCAGCTCCGTCTGCGCCGCTGTAGCGTGCTGCCTCGACGCGAAGCCTTTCGGGCGCGATCTCCACATTGTCGCGGGAAAGCAGGAAACTCAGCTCATTGCTCTTCTGGAGCGGCGCCATGGTCAGGAACGCGGCGAGTATGCCGATCGCGACCGGCAGGATAATCTGCAAATATTTGACGAGGCGGTCATGCCGCCCACCCGGCGCGGCCCAGCTCTGGCGTTTGCCCAGCCGTTCCCGGGCCGCCTCAGACATGAGCGAAAATGTCGATTTCTGGCCAGCCTGCCAGATCCAGGCGCGCACGGTGCGGCAGAAAATCGAAACAGGCCTGGGCCAGGTGCATCCGCCCTTCACGCTCGAGACGCGTGTCGAGCACCTCCTTCAGCCGGTGCAGGAAACGCACGTCTGAGGCGGCATATTCCTTCTGCGCATCGCTGAGTTCAGGCGCTCCCCAGTCCGACGATTGCTGCTGTTTCGATATATCCACGCCCAGAAGCTCACGGCAAATCTCTTTCAGGCCGTGCCGGTCGGTATAAGTCCGCACCAGCCGTGAAGCGATCTTGGTGCAGTAAACGGGCGCCGCGGTGACGCCGAGATAATATTCGATCGCGGCGAGATCGAAGCGTGCGAAGTGGTAGAGTTTGATGCGATCGGGGTCGCTTAGCAGGGCTTTCAGATTGGGTGCTGCATAATCGCTGTCGGGTGCGAAGCGAACGAGATGCTCGTCGTCTCCGCCATCGGAAAGCTGGACGACACAAAGCCTGTCGCGGGGCGTTTGCAGCCCCATCGTCTCGGTGTCGACGGCGATCGCCCCGCTTCCCAGTGCGTCCGCGGGGATATCTTCTTCGTGGAAATATACGGTCATGCCTGCGCACATAGGCGCAATGGGCGGGCCGCTCAATGGCTTCCGCTATGCTCCGTCTGCGAATTTGCCCCGTCGATGCGTCTCTGACGTGCCTTGCGAGCCAGAATATTGAGCGTCTCCACCCCGGCCGCAAACGCCATGGCGGCATAGATATAGCCTTTGGGGATATGCACGCCGAACCCGTCCGCGATGAGGACGAAGCCGATCATCAGCAGGAAGGACAAGGCCAGCATCACCACGGTAGGATTGCGGTCGATAAACTCGGCAAGGGGGTCGGCCGCGATCAGCATGACCACAATCGCGACGATTACCGCCACGACCATGATCGGGAGGTGATCGGTCATGCCGACGGCAGTGAGGATCGAATCGACGGAAAAGACCATGTCGAGCAAGAGTATCTGCACGATCACAGAGGCGAAGCTCATCGTCGCCTTGCCCTTTTTGTCGAGCATCGTGCCGGAGATTTCCGGATCCATCGCGTGATGGATTTCCTTTGTCGCCTTCCACAGCAGGAAAAGGCCGCCCGCGATCAGGATAAGGTCACGCCAGGAAAAGGCGGTTTCGAAAGTCGGCTCGCCATATGCTCCCGCCGGACCAACCAGGCCAAGATCGAAAACAGTCTGGGTGGCCTGCACGAGCCAGGCGATCATGGAAAGCAGGGCAAGCCGCATTATCAGGGCAAGCGATATGCCTATACGCCGTGCTTTCTGGCGTTGCTCCTCGGGCAATTTGTTCGACAGGATCGATATGAATATCAGATTGTCGATCCCGAGCACCACCTCGAGCACGATCAGGGTGACAAGGGCAGCAATGTTGGCGGGATCCGCGAATACGGCGATCAGGCTTTCCATGATGCCGATCATTGCCTTGACGGCGGCTGCGGTGCAAGCATGATGATAACACTAAGCGCGACAGGAGCGGCAAAAAATGGGGGAAGATCGCGGCAGACGGGGAAAATTGGAATTTGACCCACCAAATATGTCGCGTCCGTCGTCTGGAGGAAGGGAGACGGTGAGACCCCGGCCAGCCGATCCGGGCCGACGCTCCGGGCAGGCCGGGAATCCGGAGCCCGGCCCGCGCCACTATGCTGCGGCCGCAACGGGCACGAACAAGCCGATGATCCTTTCCATCCTCTATCTGACCAGCGTTCTGGTAGGGCTGACCGGTCTGGTCGCCTTCATATTGGCTCTGGTCTGGAAATCGGAGCCGGGGGAGGAATGGGAACAGTCCCACTATCAGTATCATATCCTGACATTCCTGCTCTGGCTGGGAACGACGATACTCGCTTTCGTCCTCATCATGACGATTATCGGCGCACTGATCGGGATTCCTATGCTTTTTCTGGCCGTAATTTGGGTGCTCGTCCGGTCGGTCATGTCTCTCGTCCGTGCATCCAACCGCGAGCCGATGCCCAATCCCGGAACATGGTTGGCGTAAATAGCTCGCGAAAGCGGTGTTTTTCAGCTATACCGAATCACGGTACGGCAGATTCGTGCCATGAAGGTGTTGCGCCCCGCCCGGCGCGCGGTCTTCGATTGAGAGCTTTGGGCGAACGGGAAGACTTTAGGAAATATGAGTTTCGACAAAGACCGGCGCGGACGCCGGAAGGATAAGCGCGACAGTTTCGGCGACGAAAACTACCAGGGATATAACGAACCAAGCGGTTTTGGCGGGCGCCAGGATTCGGGCGGCTTCGACAATCGCGGTGGTGGTGGCGGTTTCCGCGGCGGCGGTGGCGGCGGCGGAGGTTTCCGCGGTGGTGGAGACCGGATGCCCGCGCAGATTGTCGGCGAAGGCAAGGGTGTTGTTAAATTTTTCAACGGCCAGAAGGGTTTTGGCTTCATCGTTCGCGATGATGGCGGCGAAGATGTGTTCGTTCATATCAGCGCCGTCGAGCAGGCCGGCCTGACCGGTCTGGCTGAGGGGCAGCCCCTGAGTTTCAACCTGGTCGATCGCAACGGCAAGGTTTCGGCCAGCGATATTGTTATCGAGGGCGATCCTCTGCCGGTTCCCGAGAATACGGGGCGTGGCGGACCGCAGCGCGAACTGACGGGTGAAAAGGCAAGCGGAACGGTGAAGTTCTTCAACAGCATGAAGGGCTTTGGTTTCATCCAGCGCGATGACGGCCAGCCCGATGCTTTCGTTCATATCAGCGCCGTCGAACGGGCGGGTATGCCGACGCTGAATGAGGGCGATCGGCTGAACTTCGAACTTGAGGTCGATCGGCGCGGCAAGCATGCCGCTGTGAATCTGGAACCCAATCAGGACTAGTCCACAGGCGATCGGCGTCCCGCCGGACGGGGCAACGATCTTCAACAGACAAGGGGCCTCGGCAGGATATATTGCCGGGGCCTTTTTATATGGTGGCTTGGGGGGCGGCCTACGGCGCGTGATCTTGTTTCCATGGGGTTTCCGCCGTGATGTTGGGCGGCAAGGAACCAGGTGGCGCAGCACTGCCCGGTCCACATCTCCGATGGGCGCCTGAATGTGGCCACGCCCGGATGGCCCATATAAAAAAGGCCCCGGCAGAAAGCTGCCGGAGCCCTTTTTTTAAATGGCTTTTCGCTCTTAGAAGCGGAAAGTTGCAGTGGCGCGATAAGACTGATTGCGCACATCATTCCGCCAGACTGTCGTATCGGCAGCGATGTCCAGATCAACCGAGCCGGTTGTGATCTGAATGCCGCCGCTGACCTCAACCCAGTCTCTGTCCTGCCCGACGCCGAGGGCGAAAGGCGCTCTGCCAATTGCCGGGCCGCCGACGAAATTGGCCTGGAAGATCGCAGGGTTGTCCGAGAAATCATGGACATAAGTCGCATTGAAGCGTGGACGCACCGATGCGGAGCCGAAGCCGAGATCGAAGCCGAACCGACCCTGGAAACTGTCCAGTGAGCTCGGCGGACGCTGGAACTGCAACGCGATTGCGCCGCCCGTTTCATTGGCCCGGTCGAAATCGATCATCCCGTAACGAAGAGCGACATTCGGAACCAAAGAGAAGTTACCGCTGCCCAGTTCCTTGCCGACCATTGCTTCGGTCGAGAAGGTCAGGGCGTCATCCTCCAGAGCGAGATTGAAGTTGTTCGGTCCGATTGCGACTGTCCGGCGGGTACCGCTTTCAAACGAACCCAGGCTTGTCTGGCCCGAGACGATAAAGCCTCCGGGTGTCGTCACAGAGCCGTAAATCGTGCCCTGGAACAGCTGGCCGTCAGCGGTCTGCCCTGCCGAAGCCTGACCATCGAGATCCGTGTAGGATACCGAAATACCGATAACCGAATTGTGGCTTGGCATATGTTCGAGGCCGCCAGCCAGGAAGTAACCGTCGAACTGGTCGCGACCGGTCGCAATTGCCGCCGGCATCGAGCGGAGGCTGCCATCGATAAACCCACCGGCGAGGAAAATCGCCATGCTGTCGTCAAGGCCATGATCATGCATGGAGCTGCCGCCAGCATCGGTGTCCGACATAATCTGGTTCTGCCACGGTGCACTACCGGCACCGCTGGAGGCCAGAGCTGCAACCTGAACCGGTTCGCCCACCATGCTGATCGTGCCGCCGCCACTATAACCGTTGCTGCGAATGGCCGACAGGCGATCCCGCATGAAGCGCGATGCCTGCTCATAAGCCGCGATGCCCAGGCCGGTCCGCGTCGATTCCGTGAGCGGAGCCAGGTTTTCGAAGACCTGTTGAATCTCGGCCGCCGAGGCAAGGTCGAGATAGCTATAGACTGGCCCAAGACCGGCGCCGCCGCGATTTGCATCGAAGATGTTGGCGAACGATGTCTGCACTTGCGAGCTGCCATCGACGACATCGGCATAGTTTCCGGCGACGATCGTGATGCGAACATTGTTCGCATTGTAAGCCACGTCGGCACCAAGGATCGCACTGATCTGGCCGACTGTGTCGAAGGTGCCCGTCACGCCGCCCGCGGCAGTGATGACCGTATAGACATCGCCGTTAAGCGGCGTCGTGCCGGCGACCGGGGCAAAGGCGATCGCACCGCCAAGATTTGCACCGCCGGTTACGGCGAGCAGATCGGATGTCGGCGCATTGCCAAGGTCGAACATCAGGGTCGAACCCGAAGAGGCGACAAGATTGCCGTCAATGGTCAGCGTACCGACCGTGCCGACGCCGCCCGGAGCGATGCCACCCATGATGTTGGTCAGGAACGGCGTTTGTACTGTGCCCGTACCGGTCAGGATGCCGCCCATGAGCAGATAATCTCCGACCGACCGCAAATTGCCGTCGACATTGATGCCGCCGCCGACCTGCGTGATATCGATCAGCGAAGTCAGGTCTCCGGCTGCCGCCACATCGAGACCCGCATTGCCGCCAACCGTCAGGCGATCAATCGTCACAGTGCTCGACAATGTGGTTACGCCATCGGCGGTGAGCGAAACATCGAAATAGCGACCGGGCGTGCCGGCTGCGACAACAGGATCGATATTGTCGGGCACGAAACCGGTTGCACCGGGGAGGCCGTTATCCAGCGTCGGAGCCGGGTTCGGGCCCGCTGCGAATTCCGGTGAACCGCCGCTGATGCCCTGAGGCTGTTCTTCCGCCGTCTCGGCGCCATCGCCCTGAGCCTGATTATCGGCGATTTCGACGCCATTGTGCGGGGCTTCGATAGCGAAATCCACGCCATTGCCATGGGCCTGATGTTCAGCACCCAGGATCATGCCGGCGCGTGCGCCAGGAGCAGAGGCCGAAGCGACCTGTTCCGCTGGCGCACTCTCCGATGCTGCAACAGCGTTGGGAGCAACGGCTACGGCGTCGTCTGCCGCCTGATCCACATCGGCTGCGGCCGGCTGGCCATCAATATTGGCCTGCCCAATACCCGAAACCAGCGTATCGCCGATTTCCCGTGCCGGCGGCGTCGGGTCGCCGGTTCCGAGATCCTGACACCCATCGCCCGGATTGGCCCCTTCGGGGTCGAAGCACACTTCACCGAAGTCGGGCGAACCGCCCTCCGGGCCAAGGCCCGGCGAACTCGGCAGGCCGTTTACGACATTGCCGTCGGCATCGATAATCCGGAAAGCCGGGTCGAGATTGGTAACCCAATGGTTGGGGTCTTCCCAGTTGCCGTCGCCAGCAGTCGCTCCAACGTAACGATACGGGCTATTGGCAACGATATAGTCCCAATAGAGATAAAGCGGCTGGTAGAAGCTTTCCGTGCCATAGCTCGAAAAGACCTGCGGGCCGAAGAAGCGGCTGCCGCCGGAAAGAACGCCAACGACAAGATCTTCGTCGCTCAGATCGTTATTCGCCGCGTCAAGAACCAGGGGGCCGCCGGAGTCGCCGCCGGCCGTCGTGGCTTCGCGGGTGGTCGGCTCGTCCTTGTAAAGGTTAAAGTCGAACGGATTGGTCTTGTTCGGATCGTCGAAATCGAGACGATACAGGCTTTGCGGCAGATCGCCGAAAGGATTGCCGAACAGGAACTGGTTGCGCTCGTCGAAAGAGGTCAGCGCGCCAATATAGTTCTCGGCAAGCCGGCGGCGCCAGTCGATGCCCTGCGAGGCGCCGGTCGTTCCACTGCCCGACCGGCCATAGCCCGTTACATTGACGTGATAGCCGGTTCCGGTTGTGTCGTCGATCGCATCGGGGGTCGGCAGCGCCGAGAAGAGCAGGGCCCAGGTCGGGATGTCGGCTACCGGCGTGTCGAGGGTCGCCATCGCGATATCGGCTTCGAGGAACCCGAACGCATTCGGATCGGCAAGCGAGCGCGGATCGTATACGATCTGGCTGATATTGTAGACAAACGCTTGCGGGTTGCTGCTGAAACCGTTGTTGATCCAGTCAATAAAGCCGGGAAGCGCGTTGTCGTCGAAGGAGAATGCTGACGAGATGGTTACGCCAGTTTCGTAATCGGTGGCGGGGCGGTCGTTCACGCAGTGCGCGGCGAACAATACGGTCCGTGGGTTAATGAGCGTGCCTGTGCAGACAAAACCGTCATTGCGGAAGAACATGCCGACGCCATTTGGGCCGGTGTCGTCGATAATATCCGCAGGCGTAAAATTGTCATTCGGCACGATCGCTTGCGCCGGAGCGGCCAGCGCCAGCGCAAGCGCGCCACAGGCCGTAGAAGTTGTGAGTGAAAGAATATGATTTGATTTGGCTGACATTGTGGAAGCCCCCTAGCTGTATGTCTTCTTGCATATATTCGTGTCAGCTTTTTGATCGCAGTTCAAGGTTTCGGCAAGGTTTTTCCAAGTTGTTGCGTAAATGACCTGAATCGTTGCATTCGGGTTCCAATAAAGGGTGGGAATGGGCGCAGTGATGCAAAGGCGCATCACCATGATTGCGCATCAACTGACTGCAAAGAGAGAAAAGCCCGGCAGAAGCTATTCCTGCCGGGCAAATTCTGCAGAGAAGGAGCGGCGTTATTCGACGCTGAGGGAATAGGCGCCCGTTGCCCCGCCGCCGAGCGTTGTCGCGCGGATCAGGAGCGTGCCCGATTGCTGGAAGGTCACGGTGAGCCGGGAATCGAGCCCGAGCGATTCCTCGTCGTCATTCGCGGCGCCGTCATCGTTGCTCTCGACGACTGCAAAGCCGAGCGGCGTCAGGCCGCCAATCTCCAGGAAGGCGTCGAAATCGCCGGACCGCAGGGTGACGACGCGGGTATCGCCCGCCCGACCGCGCAGTTCGTAAAGCGCATAGTGACGGTCCATTCCGCCATAATTG
>JBPOET010000210.1:0-4258 GCA_051251675.1 Parasphingopyxis sp.
CTCGCGCTAGCCGATACGGCCCTGACGCCCCTTCAGGGCCTGACACGAGCACCCCCGGGATCCCCTCTCCCGGGGGGGTTTTGGTTTGGGGGGGGGGGGGGGGGGGGGGCTGGTGCGGCGGTCGGCCGTCAGGTCGAGTCTGACAGATTAGATATCCCGCCTACTTCCCGGCGATCTGCTTCACTTTTTTCAGATAGGTCCGGCCGATCCGCACTTCGGCGCCATCGGTCATTTCGGCATACCAGCCGCCCGATCCGTCGTGACGGAGCTTGGCGATCCGGTCGCGGTTGAGGATCGAGGAGCGGTGGACGCGGATGAAGCGTTCGGGGTCGAGCCGCTCTTCGAGATGGCTGATCGTCTGGTGCAGCAGATAGCTGCGCTCGCCGATATGGAGCCGCATATAATCGCGTTCGGCCTCGACCCGGTCGATATCGTCGGCGGCGAGGCGGATGACTTCGGAGCGGTGCGGCACCCAGAATTCTTCGGTCCAGGGGGAGGGCTCCGCCTCGGTTTCGGGGGCATCGCGCAATTGCTCGGTCACGCGGACCAGCGCCTTTTCCAGCCGCTCGGGCGCAACCGGCTTCAGCAGATAATCGACGGCCGCGACATCGAACGCTTCGACCGCGAATTTGTCGAACGCGGTGACGAAGATGATCGCCGGCGCAAGATCGACACCGGCAAGCGCGCGGGCGACCTCCATCCCGTCCATCCCCGGCATGGCGATATCGAGGAGCAGCAGCTCCGGCTGCAACGCCTCCACCATCCTGAGCGCGGCCTCCCCATCCTGCGCGGTGCCGATCAGGTCGATGCCGCTGGTGCGCGCGCACAGGATCTGCATGCGCTCGATCGCGAGCGGCTCGTCATCGACAAGCAGTGTACGGAGCGGTTTTGGTTCGGTCATGGTGTGGAAGTCCCCCGTCTCGGCTTTAACAGCTTTCGCGGTTTATCGGCAATTCAAGAGTGACGAGGAAGCCGCCGCCGGGGCCGGGGCCCCAGGTGACATTGCTGTCTTCGCCATAGCGCGCATCGAGCCGTTCATAGACATTGTTGAGACCAACGCCGGTGCCGTGCGGCGCATCGTCCGGCAGCGGGTCGCCATCGTCGGCGACGGTGATGATAAGCTTGCCATTCTCCTCGCGCGCATGGATCGCCACCTTTACCGGGCGGCGGACCCTGGACACGCCATATTTGATCGCATTCTCGACGACCGGCTGGAGGATCAGCGCCGGCACGCAGCAGCCGTTGAGCGATTTGGGCACTTCGATATCGATGATCAGGCGCTCGGGGAAACGCACCGCCTCGATATCGAGATAGAGCCGCTGGAGCCGGATTTCCTCTTCCAGCGAAACATCGTCGGCCGGTTCGGCGGTCAGGCTGGTGCGGTAGAAAGTGGAAAGGTTGAGGATCATCTGTTCGGCCTCGTCGCGCCGGTCCCGCATGACGAGCGAGGAGAGCACGTTGAGCGTGTTGAACAGGAAATGCGGATTGACCTGATAGCGCAGCGCCCGGAGCTGGGCCGTCTGGGCTTCCTGCGCAAAGATCGCGGCGCGGCGCTCCGCCTGGCGAACGATCTGCGCATAGCCGAGCGCCATATAAAGCAGCGTCCAGGCGATCACGACGAAATAGCGCGACATGACCTGCTCGGCAAAGCCGCGCCACATGGCATAGGGGTCCAGCGCGCGAAATTCCGCGAACAGCTCCCTCTCCTCTTTCCATTCCTCCCCGGCAAACAGCTGGAGCGGGTCGGAAATCTCGAAAATATAGAGATTGAAGGCGCCGATGGCGGCGGCGATCGGCAGGGCGGCGGCAAAGGCAATCGGAATGCGCCAGCGCAAGGGCCGGTCGGCGAAGCGTTCGAGGAAGAGATAGAGCAGGAAGGTCAGGCCGATCGCGAGCGCGGTAACGAGAACCCGGTAAATCAGCATATCGGACTGGCCCGGATAGCCGAGAATCGCCGCGCGGATCGTTACGACCGCGAAGTAAAAGCCCCACAGACCGGTAATCGATACCAGGCCGAGCCGGTGCCCGATCAGGGTGCTGCGTGTTGATTCGAATGGTTTGGCGTCCATGGGGGCCTTGTAACGCGTCGATTCCGATCCGTCTCGCGGCTGGGCGTTCCCAGTCGAACAGCCATTGCGCTTTGTCGATACGTTCGTCGAAAGCCCATTCCCCGGCTGGATGGGGAACGAAACAGGCGTTTCCCGCATTGCATAGGGAAGAAAGGAGACCCCATGACCGCACAATCCGACACCCCCGGCAAAGATCGCGAGGAGGCGGAGCTGGAAGAAGGGCTGAAGGAAAGCTTCCCGGCTTCCGACCCGCCAGCCAGCACCCAGCCGGGGCATACGCAACCCATGCCTCCCTCAGGCTATGACGAGAAAGAGGACGGGAAAAAGAAAAGCTGACGGCGCCGGGCGGCCTCTCCGGCCGACACTTCGATTCGATGTTTTCGTGCAACAATATTGCGTCAATCCACATAAAATTGCGCAAAAACCTTGTCGCGTGGCAATAATACTGATTCAAAGGTGCCAGAGCGCCTTGTGGTTAACGCTTCGTCAACCTGTCGCGTCCCATAATGGCCCTATGGATCAACGACGAACCGGAGGGTTCGATGACCAAGGCGAATTCACCCCATACCGGCTCCGTCGCGCTGGCCGAAATGCAGGAATTCGCCACTTTCGAGGCCGCAACCCAGCGTTATGTTCGCCGTTCGCTCGATGTCGGGCTGGACCGGCGGGACGCGATCCGGCGCTGGTCGCGCGATATGGTCGAGGCCGCCAGCATCAAGGCCCAGCGCGGCGTCTATCGCCGGCTCGACGACATTCGCAACATTATTCCCGACGATAGCGGTCTCGACAGCGTGGAGCCCTTTATGGGACCGCTGATTACCGTCTCCGCCTTCGATCTGGGGCAGGACCGCCTGCCAAGCTTTGCGGCCTATCGTTTCCTCTATGAAAGGCTGCTCGGGCCCTATGTACGGCCCTGGCTTCCCGGCTCCTTCTGCGCCGCGGCCGCGCTCCCGCATATCCACCCCGAACGGCGGCGGACCCTGCTGCAATCGATCAGCGAGGCGGCGGCGACGGCGGCGGGATGGTCGAACCGGGCTCCGGCCTTCTTCCCCGACTGGGTGGAAAAAGTGCCGGAAAACGCCCTGCCGAACTAGGCCCCGTCCCGCGCTTCCGGTTTCGGATTTTTTCGACTATACCAATCCCATCGGTCCGACGGCCAATTGGGAGTGAATGTCATGAAATCGATCGTCACACGCGGCGCAGCAGCCCTGCTCCTCGTTACCGCCATGCCGGCCTCTGCCGGCACCATCGCAGCCTGCATCACCGAGGTCGAAGACCGCGACGGCGTACGCAGTTTCACCGATTATGCGGTCGCCCGGTCGGATGCCAGCATGGCCGATACCGGCCCGCTCCGCGAAGCCGCCCGCAATGAACTGCGCAGCCGCAACAACGCCGATGGACGGATCGTCTGCCACACCCATAACGGCCCCGGCCATTATGTTATCGTGGCCGGCGGCGTCGAACTGAACGGGCGCCTGCGCCACCTGATCGGCATCGGCTTCGGCAACGACCGGGCCGAGGCGCTTTCGCGCAGCGACAACCGGCTGAACGATGTGATCGAATATAACACCTTCCGCAGAAGCGGCGGCGAGTTAACGGTGATAGAAGAAGGCCCCGTCGGCAGCTGAACGGATGACCGCGGTCAGGCTGACCACCCGCACGATCGAGAAAGTCTGGGGCCGGCACCGGCTCGGACTCGGCTTTGACGACGTCCCGCCGGGCGGCGAACCGGTCGGCGAGATCTGGTTCGAGACGCCCGATGGCAGCGCCCCCGAGCTGCTCGTCAAATATCTGTTCACCAGCGCCAAGCTTTCCGTGCAGGTCCATCCGGACGACGAACAGGCCCGGGCCAGCGGCCATGCGCGCGGCAAGGAGGAATGCTGGCTGATCCTCGACGCCGAACCGGAGGCGACGATCGGCATCGGGCTGACCGAAACGATTGACAGCACGGCCCTGCGCGCGGCGGCGCTCGACGGATCGATCGAGGGGCTGCTCGACTGGAAACCGGTTGCATCAGGCGATTTCTTCTATCTGACCGCCGGGACGATCCATGCGATCGGCGCGGGCGTCACGCTGCTCGAGGTCCAGCAGAATATCGACCTTACCTACCGGCTCTACGATTATGGCCGGCCGCGCGCGTTGCATCTGGACGATGCTGTGGATGTGGCGGTGCGCTCGCCCTGGAGCGC
>JBPOET010000211.1:0-4249 GCA_051251675.1 Parasphingopyxis sp.
GCTCAGGCGCTATGCGGATTTCGAGGGACGGTCGCGGCGGCTGGAATATTGGATGTTCTACCTGTTCACGCTCATCCTCGGTATGGTCGCAGGGATCGTGCTCCTGGCTATCGCGCTGCTGCTCTACACCATGAATTTCAGCGAATCTGTGATGGGGATGGTGCTGGTTCCACTCTACCTTGTCCTGTTTATCGGATGCATGGCGCTCCTCGTCCCGACCCTTGCCGTCGCCGTCCGGCGTTTTCACGATCAGGACAAATCCGGCTGGATGATCCTGCTCGCACTGATCCCCCTTGTCGGCGGCATCATCTTCCTCGTCTTCATGTGTCTGGAGGGGACACACGGTCCCAATCGCTATGGCCCCGATCCGGTCGATGACCGGGAACGGTCAAGCTTGGCGCGCTAACCCGGCTACAGCTATGAAATCGGCTGCTCTCTGCTCGCATTCTCGTTCTGTCTGGCTTAGTATCGGCGCGGACAGCATTTGATGTTTTGGAGGATATGTGACGCGAAGGTCGTACTGGTGTGTCGCGGCGGGGCTCTTGATGCTCACCGCATGCAATCCGAATGTCGAGCAGAATAGCGGATCGGGCACGGCGCCTATGGATCGCGGCGGCGGCGACAGCTCCAATGAGCTGGTGCAGCCGGTGGTTGTCGGCCAGTTCGGGCCGCGCTTCGATGCGTGCCAGGCAACCGGGGTCGTTCGCGGCGTAAGCGGTGAATTGCCGGTGCGGGCCGCGCCTTTCGACCAGGCCCGACAGCGCGATACGTTAGCCAATGGCGATCAGGTGTTCGTCTGCAATCGCAGCCACGATCAAAGCTGGCTTGCTATCGTTTATACCGAAAATGGAGACATTTCCGATGCCTGCGGGGTTTCCGTACCGGTCGCTTCGCGCCGCGAATATGACGGCCCCTGCCTGAGCGGCTGGGTTTCGTCGGCCTTTATCCAGCTTCGCGCCGTACGCTAGTCCAGATTTTCGATCAGCTGACCGATCGGGTCGGCAGAATCCGAACTGTAGCTGGCGAGCAGGACCCGGTTTGCATCGATTTCCGTGGCGGCGACCTGCACTTCCGGTTCGGTCGGTTCAGCCTCGTCCGAATAGATGAAGCCGTATACGGGATAGTTGGTGATGCCGAGCTGGCCGGTGGGCGTATGCCAGATTTTCACGACGCTCCAATCGTTGTTCGGCGAGACATCTTCGGCGAGCACATTGCTTTCCACCATGCCCCGGCGCGACCAGTTGGCATGGTTCAGGCGGATCTGGCGATTGTTCACCACTTCGCGGACCATGGCGACATGGCCGAGGCGCATCCGGCCGTGCGGGCGGAGAACCATGACGGAGCCGGCTGCGGGTGTACTGCCGCGTTCATAGCGGCCGGCGGCCGATGCCCACCAGGTATGGGCGTTGCCGCGAATTTCGATGTCCGAAACGCTGCGTGCATAGGTTACGCACTGCCAGCGGGCTTCCCGCGCCTCGACCGGCGAGGCAGCGGAAAAGGTGAAAATGACAACGGCAATCAGGCTCAAGACTGCCTGTAAACGACCCGAAAACATGTGCGACCCTCAAAAACAGATGCGATGAATAAGCATCCGGTTAGAGCCCTTTCCCGAGAATAGCGTGAAGCGAAAGGGTTAACGCGACAAATGGTTCAGAGTCGGGGTTAAGTCGCGGAACCTTCTCAGTCGTCCGACGTACCGACCGTTTCATCGACGGTGTTCGTGGTTACCGAATGGTATCGCGGTCGCGCTTCGGCATAGATTCGCCGGGCCAGGGGCTGGCCCCATTCGCCTTCGGCCATCAGCGCTTCGAACAGAGGGGCTACGAACTTGCGCCGGCCCATGCTCAGCAGAAATTCTTCGGCAGAGTCCCGCGCGTCGTCATACCGGTTGGCAATTGCGAGCTTGAGCCACGCAAAACGGATCTCGCTGTTGCGTGCCTCGTTCAGGCCGAAGGTCGATTCGAGCGCCTCGAGCCGGTCGTCGTCCAGCTCACGGGGCAGCCCATTCAGAAAACGCTGGCGTTCCTGGGTAGTCCAATCGCGCCAGTTGGCGACCGTCACGCTGCCGCTCTCCGTGAAGTTGGCGATCGCCTGGTCGACGGCGCGGAACCGGTTCGATTGTATATGGACTGCATTTTCCGGTAGCCCCGGTTCGTAAATCCAGCGCTCAAGGCCCAGATCGTCGGCCTCGGTGCCGGTGAAGAGATTGGCGCGAAGATCGGCTATGAGGCGTTCGCTGGTTTGCGGTTGGAAAGCGTTGCGCGAAAAATAGTCGGTGAGCCAGGCGTCGAACCGTGCGCGGCCGACCGTTTCCTCGATGGTTCTCAGGAACACCGCGCCTTTCTCATAGGCGATATCGGTCATGCCGTCATCGGGATCGCGCCCGGTAAGATCGAGATGAAGCTGGGTGTCGGGCGATGTCAGCCCACCCACTTCCTCGATATCGTCCATCATGTCGGTCCAGCCCAGATCGGCGAGCATGGCGGCGCGTTCCCGGCCATAGACCGCTTCCATGATGCGGTTCTCGAAATAGACGGTGAAGCCCTCGTTGAGCCAGAAATCGTCCCAGCTCGCATTGGTGACGAGATTGCCGGACCAGCTATGCGCCAGTTCATGCGCGATCAGGCTGACAAGAGATTTGTCCCCGGCGAGAATCGTCGGCGTAACGAAGGTCAGGCGGGGGTTTTCCATCCCGCCGAACGGGAAGGAGGGCGGCAGGACGAGAAGATCGTACCGGCCCCAGCGATAGTCGCCATACAAGCCCTCTGCCGCCGTGATCATTTCCTCGATATCTTCGAACTCCTCGACCGCGGAAGCAAGCATGGACGGTTCGGCATAGACGCCGCTGCGGTCCCCCAGTTCCTGGAACGCCAGATCGCCGGCCGCGATGGCGATGAGATAAGGCGCAACGGGTTCGGCCATGCGAAAACGGAAAGCGCGGCGGCCCGGTTCGCCGTCGATCATTTCGCCTTCGGGCGTAAGCATCTCGGCGCTCATCACGACGCGCAATCCTTCCGGTGCGGTGATTCGCGCGTCCCAGGTCTGCCGGATGCCGGGGCTGTCCTGGGTGGGGATCCAGGTGCGGTTGAGGATCGCTTGCCCCTGACTGAACAGGAACGGATCTTCGCCGCCGGCCGTCTGTTCCGGGCCAAGCCATTGCAGGGCTTCGGCGCCGGGCGCCGAGGCGTATGTGATCTTTATCTGCTCGGCCCCTTCAAGCGAGATTGTCAGAGGCGCGCCATGCACATCGCCGCTATCTTCGCCCATCTGCCATTGCAGGGCTTCGCCGTCGCCATTCACGACTTCCCGGATTTCGAGATCCTTGCTGTCGAGCACCACCTCTTCGGCATCCTCGGCGACGTCGAGGTCGAGTGTCGCCGAACCGACCATACGCTGCGCTTCAAAATCTGCATTCAGATCGAGCGAAACATGGGTGACACGGGCTTCCAGCGGGCGGGCATAGCTGTGGCTGTCTTGTCCTTCTTCGCTGGCGAAGATGCTCGTTCCGTCGTTCGCCAGCGCACCGTTTCTGTCATTGCTTACGCCGCCGGTGCCGCAGGCCGCCAGCAATGCGGCCGCCGCCAGAGGCGCGAGGAAACGAATGGGGTGAAACAACATCATGATCTCCGGTCGAATTGGCCTGGGGCGCAGACTAGCCGCTCAACTTTTGCCCGTCACGCTTAACTTGAATCGGCTTTGTCGAGTGCAGGCATGATCGAATGCTGCCAGACCCATGACTAACGATTGCTGAACCAAATTCAGCCGTGCGATCCCTTGACCTTGCGAGCCATTTCGCCGACAATTGACGTGAACGTAAAGTAACGCCTTTTTTGGAGAGTCTCGATGGCCGCTGCAGAATCTTTGGACGCCGAACCCCTGGAGAGTTTTCGCGCAGAGGTGCGCGACTGGCTCGCCGGCAATTTCGATCCCGCTCTGAAAGGACGGCACAACCCGTTGGGCATGGTCGATGGACCGACGGACATGTCGCCCGATATGGTGGCTTGGCGAAAGGCGCTCGGCGAGCGTGGTTTCGGTACGCCAAGCTGGCCGAAAAAATATGGCGGCGCGGGGCTGTCGCCCAAAGAGGTCGCCATATTGGACGAGGAAATGCGCAAGATCGGGGCCTATAATCCGATCGGCGGGCTGGCCATCGGAATGCTTGCGCCGACGCTGATGGAATATGGCACCGAAGAGCAGAAGCTGAAATGGCTACCGCCGCTTTCCGACGGCTCGATGCGGGGGTGTCAGG
>JBPOET010000212.1:0-4240 GCA_051251675.1 Parasphingopyxis sp.
CGCTTAGGCCTTGAAGACGTCCGCCAAACCAACCGCGTCGGGCTTGAAGATCAACGGCAGGGTAACAGGGTCACGCTGCGCGGCATACCGCAAGCCGGGTCCAGTGGTGGCCGTCGCACTGGTAGCAGGCGCACTCCTGTCACCGCCACCGGCCCGAACGGTCAGCGCATCCGCTTAAACCCTGAAACAAACCAATGGGAGCCAATGAATTGAATGATATCCCACCTGTGGTCGTTAGGCGACCGAGAGGCCTCCCCACGGTGAAAGATGCCATCATTGCAGCTGATAGCGCCCCGTGCATTGGGTCGGACGTTCTCTTTGTTCAAGATGTAAACGAGGTGCTTCGGGTGCGCGGTATAGCTCTCTATGAGATGGCTGACCGACTTGCTGCGCATTTTGACGAGGACGTTGCGCGTATCGAAGGCATGTTATTTGCTATGTCCTCCAATCTCGGCCCCTTGGTCGATACGCCGCAAGGTCAAGTGAGTGTCTCCACCTTGATCGCTATTTGGCTCGGGAAAGAAGACTACCCCAGCCATTTGCCCATCATACATTGAGGTCAATGCGATGGCTTATCCCCCTCTGCCGGCTGGGTTTGCGTTAGACACGCCGCGTACATCCCTCCCTACCAACAGGCCTCGACGGTCGCGTGGCGAGAGAAAC
This sequence comes from Parasphingopyxis sp., assembly GCA_051251675.1. Lineage (GTDB taxonomy): Bacteria > Pseudomonadota > Alphaproteobacteria > Sphingomonadales > Sphingomonadaceae > Parasphingopyxis. The sequence goes on from JBPOET010000212.1 coordinate 664, forward strand.
AACAATTTCGGCAATATCATGGACGGTCCGTTTACCCGTTCGCAGCCGGGCTACACTGGGACGGATGGGCGGTTTGCCACTTTTGACACGCCTGAGAATGGCAGGGCGGCAATGCAAGCCCTACTTGGCGGGCGTTCTTACAGGCCGCTAGGGCAAAGTGGGGGTGTGCGGGCCATACTTGGCCGTTATGCGCCTTCGGGGGACGGGGGCAATGATCCAGACGCCTATGCGCGCCGGGTTGCAAGTGACATGGGGGTTGATCCCTACGCGCCGATAGACACGGCTGATGCGCAGACCGCCCGGCTTCTGATTGATGCAATGGAGCGCGTCGAAACTGGCGGCGCTGTTAGCGCTCAATCCTCGGGATTTCCCCGGAACATGCCGCCCGTGCCTGATGGTTATGAACTTGACGACCCGGACACGCTCGACCCGGACCCTGACGCCGCCACGCCGGTTGATATGGAGGTAACATTTCTTGGCGGCATAGTTGAGCAGGCGAACGGGGATTATAACGAACTTTTCCGGCTGGCTCGCGAGCGCGGGTTGTCCGATGTCGAGGCTTTGGAGTTTGTGAGCAGCGAACGCGCAAGGGCCTCTGATACGGATGCAGTGTTTGCGCAGATAGCAGAACAAAGCGGCGGGGCTGCGGCTCCTGTTACGGCGGGGCTGTCCGGTGACGGGGCTAGTAGCGCTCTCGATTTCGGCACTCGCCAGCTTAACGCGTTCAATCGGGGAATCCCGGATATTCTCGGCGCTCCTGTCGATCTGGCCAATAGCGCGCTTGGCGCGCTCGGTGTTCCCGTGTCTGACAATCCGGTTCTCGGTTCGGAAATGATCCGAGGCGGTGCGCAGGCGCTGGGCTTTGGTGTGGACACACCCGAAATGGCCCCGCGTTCGGATCTGGAACGCTACACGCAATCCGCATCGCGGGCCTTGGGTCAAAACTCAATTCCGGCGCTCGGCATAATCGGTGCTGGTAGCCGCATTGCGGGCCAAGGCATGAACGCGGCAAATACGGCGCTTCGCACCGGGACGGCGCTTCGCTCTGGAACATCTGTTGTTGCACCTACTGGCGCGACTGCTGCCGGGGCAAGACAGCTTGCCGTCGAATCCGCCCGGCGTCCCGGTGTTGCTTTGGCTGCTGAGGGCGGCGCTTCTGTCGGACAGGGGACGCTAGGCGAATATGCGCGGCAAGAATATCCAGATAACCCGCTGGTTCAAACGCTGGCCGAAACCGCTGGCGCATTTGCTGGCGGCGGTCTGGCGGGCCTTGGAGCTTATCGAGCATCGCCCCGCCCCATCGAGGGCGTAGCAAGGCCCATAGAGACTCCTAGGCGTCCTGCGGGCGTCCAATCCCCCCCGGAAGCCCCTGTTGCGTCTGTCCGGGCGTCTCAGGGCGTTTCTGAGACTCCCTTGCGCTCTGAGGGCGTAACGGCTCGGCAAGCAATGGCAAATGAGGTTGATTCGCCTGTTATTGCAAGTGAGCTGCCTCCGCTGCCTCCGGGCTATGCTTTAGATGATCCCTCGTTGCTCACCCAGGGCGGGCTAAACCAGTCCCCCGCTTCCCGTATCGCGGACATTGCGCAAACAATCCGCCCTGAAGAGGTCACGCAGTTGCCGGGCAACCGTGTGGATGGTCTGGCGGAGGCCGAGATTGCGAATCCCGATCCGCGCCAATTGATTGCCGCACCCGATGAGCGCTTGCAGCTTAACGCGCGGACGGTTGGCAACACCCAACGGCGCGGACCCCTCGATCTGGTCGGGTTCCTGCGCTCGCGTGGTGGTATCCGTGCCGAGACGCGCCGTGAAAACGGCGTTAACGATCTAGAGTACATGGGAATCGGCAACGAGCCGCGCGATTTGGACTTTGCCCGCAACGAGCAATTCCTCGGGCGGCTCGTCGATAATGAAAACGGCATGACGTTAGATGAGGCTGCGGAGGCGGCATGGGAAGCGGGCTATTTTCCTGACAGCCCTGCGCGTCCGTCCGTCGATGAATTTTTGGACATACTGGACGCGAATCACACGGGGCGGCAGCGCTCGTTCCTTGCTGACGATCTTGAAGAGGTTGATAATTTCTATGCGGCGCAATCCGATAGGTTCCGCGTAGAAGAGGCGGCGCAAGATGGGCGGCCACTTGTCGATGATCCAAGCCAGCCGGTAGGCATTGCCGATCTGGATGCCAACGCACCCCCGCTTAGCGCCTATGAGGATTTGCCTGCGCGATATGCTCGGGTCGGCAATATTGATCTGTCACGCCTTGATACGCCGCAGGATATTTCCCGCGCTCTCCAAACGACGCAACAGGCGGCTGGTGGCTTCGATGCGGCGCGGCGCGGACGTGTCAGCCATGAAGAAACGAGTGCGCTTGCCTCTCAACTCGGCATGACCGCCGACGACCTTTTGAAACGTAGGCCAGGACAAGCCTTGAACGCCGAACAGGCACTAGCCGCACGGCGCATCTTGGCGCAGTCGGCTAACGAGCTGGTGAACATGGCTCGGGCAACTATCGGTGGCTCTGACGAACAATTGGCGACATTCCGCCGGGCGTGGGTGCGTCACGCGGCAATTCAAGAGCAAGTCACCGGGGCGATTGCCGAGGCTGGGCGGACGCTTTCACAATTCCGCATGGCGGCGGATTCTCGCATGGCCCCACAACGTATTCTAAGGGCTGCGATAGACGGCGGCGGCGGACGTGATGGCCTAGAGGCTACGGCGCAGCGCATTATCGACCTACAACGCGATCCCTCACAACTTAATCGTTTCGCCCGTGACGCAGCGAATCCGTCAATTGGGGATAAGGTCTGGTCCCTCTGGTATAACTCGATTCTCTCCGGCCCGTTTACGCATCTGCGCAACATCATAGGCAACTCTGTTAACATGATGATGAATGTTAGCGAGCATGGCGTTGCATCGGCGCTAGGCAAGGTGCGCGGCTCAATCACTGGCAGCACTGACCGCATTGTGGCGCGGGAAGTCTCGGCGCGTCTCTACGGCCTCATGCAAGGCGCAGTTGACGGTATCGGCCACGGTGCGCGTGCGTTCCGCACGGGTGAAGCTGTGGACATGACCAGCAAAATCGAGCTGAATCAGACAACCGCCTTTCGCGGCCCGGCGAGCTATCTACTGGAAGGCCCTAGCCGCGCACTGCTGGCTGAGGATGAATGGTTTAAGAGCATGGCCCGGCTCTCCGACATTCGGGGCATGGCATACCGAAAGGCTGTCAGCGAAGGCTTGACCGGGGATGAAATGATAGCCCGCGCGGAAGCGTTGGTTGAAAATCCCACCGATGAAATGTTGGAAACCGCTGCGGACTATGCACGCGAATTGACGTTTCAAGAGCCGTTGCGGGGCATTGCCGAGAAGATCCAAGGGATGCGCGGTATTCGTGAAGGCGATTCCGTCGCGACAAGGGCGGCTAGAACGGCGCTGCGCCTGACAATCCCGTTCATTCGTACCCCTGTTAATCTGCTGCGCTCGGCTGCCCGGCGTACTCCGTTAGGCGTTCTCAGCAATCGGAATATTACCGACTTTCGGGCGGGCGGGGCTGCGGGGGCTAAGGGGAGGGCGCGCGGCG
>JBPOET010000213.1:0-4195 GCA_051251675.1 Parasphingopyxis sp.
GTTCTGCGCCGGGAAAACAATCTGGAGCAGGCGATGCTGGACGGCGTGCTGACCGCGGTTCTCCAGCCCGAGGGCCTGGAAGTCGGAGACATTCTCAATCTCGCCTATACGATCCGCACCCTGCCCTCCGATATCGCGTTCGGATCCGAGGATTTCATGGTGCTGACCGACGGCCTATCGATTCGCCAGCTGCATATGCGGCAGATCTGGCCGCGCGAGATGGAGGTGCAATGGCAATCCAGCGACGCGCTGGGTCAGCCCGATGTCCGCCGCACACGCGACGGTTCCGAACTGACTCTTATTCTCTCCGATGCAAAGGGCGAGGAGGTCATCGAAGATGCCCCGGCCCGCTTCCAGTATCCGGCAACCTTTCAGATTACGAGCTATCCGGACTGGGCGGCGGTTAGCGCGCTGTTTGCCCCGCTTTATGCCGAAGCGCAGCAACTGGAACCCGATTCGATCCTGCAGGACGAAATCGCAACCATCGCCGCCGCGAGCGATGATCCCCGTCAGCGCGCCATGGCCGCGCTCAGGCTGGTGCAGGATCGGGTACGGTATGTTGCTCTGGCGATGGGCGACGGCGGCTATGTCCCAGCTTCGGCCGGCCAGACCTGGTCCCGGCGATTCGGCGACTGCAAGGGTAAAACGGCCCTGCTTCTGGCGCTGCTCCACGGCCTTGGAATCGACGCGGAACCCGCCCTCGTCTCAACCGCGTGGGGCGATATTCTCTCCGATTCCCTTCCCCAGACAACCCTTTTCGATCATGTCATCGTCAGAGCCGTGATCGATGGCCAGACGTTGTGGCTGGACGGCACCCGTCAGGGCGACCGACTGGTGGAGGATGTCGTGTTTTCGCCCTACCGATGGGCGCTTCCCGTTCGCATGCAGGGCGCAACTCTTGAAGAATTGCCGCCGATACCGCCAGCACGGCCACTCATGGAAATCCATGCAACAGCCGACGCATCGGACGGTTTCAACGACAATGTTCCCGTAAACGGCCAGATTGTTTTCCGGGGCGAAACAGCAATGATGATGCAGCTCGCCGCGAATGAATCCGGCAGCGAGGAAATGGCCCGGCTCATCCGGGAATCGATGATCGATTCGCTCGATGTCGAGGCGGTTGCGAATATCGAGGTCGCCAGCAATGACGATATCGGCGAATTCACGATCAGCTTTTCAGGCGAAATGCCGTTGCGCTGGACACGCGAATCGACCAACGCGCCGATGCGCTATGCACTGGACAACGACATCATCGACTGGAATTTCACCTTCGAACGCGATGAGGATAGCGGAGCGCCGCCGATCACGCTGCCATTTCCCGTATATTTCGAAATGCACGAGACGGTCATCCTGCCGGACGGTGGCGAGGGCTTTTCGATCGCAGGCGACGATATCGACGAAGTTCTGGCCGGAACCCAGTTGGCACGCACGCTGACACTGGAAGACGGCCAGGCGGTATCGCGCCTGGTGTTCCGCAGGTTGCAGTTCGAGATCAGCGCAGAGCAAGCCCGGGCAGACCTCGCCAGGATCGAAGAAATCGGTGATAATCAGGCCCATATCGTCGCGCCGGCGGATTACAGCATGTCCAGCGCGGAACGGACCGCTCTGATCGAAACGGAACCGACCACGGCTGCAGACTATATCCGCCGCGGGTTTCTGTTCATCACGGAAGGTCAGTTTGAACAGGCCGCATCCGATTTCGGCGAAGCCGCCAGTCTTGAGCCGGAGAATGCCGAAGCGCTGGCGCATTACGGGCTCGCCCTCATCTACCGCAACCGGCTCGATGAAGCGCAGCATGCCCTGGATCGCGCCATCGCTCTCGATCCCGATAATTTCGTCGTCCACCAGGCCTTTGGTTTGCTGCATATGGGACGCGATCAGCCCGCCGCCGCGATCGAGGCTTATGGGCGCTCGCTTGAAATCCGTCCGGACAATTTTTTTACCCGCAACGCCCGGGCCGAAGCCCATGCTTATATGACTGGTTATGACGCCGCACTGGCCGATTATGAAAACCTGATCGAAAGCGACCCTTCCACATATTATCTGCTGAGCTCTATTGCCGAGATTCATGCGGCGCAGGGCGATGAAGACGCCGCCTTGGAAAGCGCCCGGCAACTTGTCGAACGGTCCGACAACCTGCCGGGCTCCAACTCCCTCTATATCCGGCTGTTGCGACGCTTCGACCGGGAAGACGATGCGATGCGCGTTCAAGCGGAAGCCATCGCCCTGCTCGACTCGAGCATCGCCGACATGGACGAGCCGGAAATCAGCATGCTGGCAACGCGCGCCCATCTGCTCGCCATTGGGGGCGATTATCCGGGGGCGATCGCACAATGGGATATTGTGATCGGTCGCGACCCGGAAAACAGCGCCTATCGGAACGACCGGTGCTGGATAAGGATGCAGGGGAACCTACAGCTCCCTGAAGCGCTGGCCGATTGCCGGCGTGCGCTGGAACTCGATCCCGAGGACGCCGCCGCCACAGACAGTCTCGCCTGGGTGGAGTTGCGCATGGGGCGGGTCGAAGAGGCTATTGCAACATTCGGGCAAGCACTCGAACTACAGCCACTTCTGCCCAGCGCCCTCTACGGACGCAGCCTGGCGCACGCAATGCGGGGCGATCAGGAAGCGTCAGGCAGGGACCTCGCCGCGGCGCGGTGGGGATCCTGGACCATCGTAGCGGAATATGGAGACTGGCTGGGCGACATGAGGTCGCCCGAAACCCAGTCCACCGAAACCCAGCCCTAAGCTGCGTCGTCAGCCGTCTTTTCTTCGGCCTTGGCGAACACCCGAACCGGCTCCTTGCGGCCTTCGACAACATCCTTGTCGATCACCACTTCGGTGACGTTCTCGAGCGTCGGCAGGTCGAACATCGAATCCAGCAAAATGCCTTCGAGGATAGACCGGAGGCCGCGGGCGCCGGTTTTGCGTTCGATCGCCTTTTTGGCGATGGCAATCAGCGCATCGTCGGTAAACTCCAGCTTCACATCTTCCATGTCGAAGAGTTTGGCATATTGCTTGACCAGCGCGTTTTTCGGCTCGCTCAGAATCTTGATCAGCGCATCTTCATCGAGATCGTCGAGCGTTGCGATAACCGGCAAACGGCCGACAAATTCGGGGATCAGGCCGTATTTGAGCAGATCTTCCGGTTCGACATGGCGCAGCACTTCGCCGACGCGGCGTTCTTCCGGCGCTTCGACATGCGCGCCAAAGCCCATCGATTTACCCTGCATCCGGTCTGCAATCACCTTGTCGAGGCCAGAAAAGGCACCGCCACAGACAAAGAGGATGTTGGTCGTGTCGACCTGCAGGAATTCCTGCTGCGGGTGCTTGCGGCCGCCCTGCGGCGGAACGCTTGCCGTTGTGCCTTCCATCAGCTTGAGCAGCGCCTGCTGCACGCCCTCGCCCGAAACGTCGCGGGTAATCGAGGGATTGTCCGATTTGCGGCTGATCTTGTCGATCTCGTCGATATAGACGATGCCGCGCTGGGCGCGCTCGACATTGTAATCGGACGCCTGAAGCAGTTTCAGGATGATGTTTTCGACATCTTCGCCGACATAACCCGCTTCGGTAAGCGTGGTCGCGTCGGCCATGGTGAAGGGCACATCGAGAATGCGCGCAAGCGTCTGCGCGAGCAAAGTCTTGCCGCAGCCGGTCGGGCCGACAAGCATGATGTTCGACTTGGCGAGTTCGACATCGCCGCCTGTGGAACCGTGATTGAGTCGCTTGTAATGGTTGTGCACGGCGACCGAGAGGACTCGCTTCGCCCTGCCCTGTCCGATCACATAATCATCGAGAACATCGCAGATTTCCTGCGGTGACGGCACGCCGCCTTCGCGCTTGGACGCAATAGCGCCTTTGGTTTCCTCGCGAATGATATCGTTGCACAGCTCGACGCATTCATCGCAAATGAACACTGTCGGTCCGGCAATCAGCTTGCGCACCTCATGCTGCGATTTTCCGCAAAAAGAGCAATAAAGCGTGCTCTTCGAATCACCGCCGCTAAGCTTCGTCATAAAATTTCCTCCGGCCGCCTTCGCGCAGCCGTCAATAGTTTAGCCCGTCAGAGCATGTCTCGACAATGACTTATTACACAAGAAAGTGGCTATCGGCTTAATCGCCCTAGCTATCGGATTTGGCTTCGTTTTCCGGGCGCTTCTCATACACTTCGTCGATAAGGCCGAAAGCCTTGGCC
>JBPOET010000214.1:0-4180 GCA_051251675.1 Parasphingopyxis sp.
GCCACCGCGAGGGTGATCTCGTCAAGATGAACATCCTCGTCAATGCCGAGCCCGTCGACGCGCTCAGCATGATCGTCCACCGCGCCGCCGCCGAAACGAGAGGCCGCCACATGTGCGAACGCCTCAAGGACCTGATCCCGCGCCATTTGTTCAAGATCCCCATCCAGGCGGCGATCGGCGGCAAGGTGATCGCCCGCGAAACCATCGGCGCGATGCGCAAGGATGTGACGGCCAAATGCTATGGCGGCGATATCTCGCGCAAGAAGAAGCTGCTCGAGAAGCAGAAAAAGGGCAAGGCGAAGATGAGAGAATACGGGAATGTCAGTATCCCGCAGGAGGCGTTTATTGCAGCGTTGAAGATGGGGGAAGAATAGCTACCTAACGCCAACGTTTTCATGAAAACTGGGAGGTTAATATCCTGTTTGAGCCAGCGCTTCGCGCAATATGGCAAAAGAAGGTATTTTTGGCGACAATCGCTCGAGTACCATCAACTTGGCGGACTATCCGCCACAACAATGGGGTAATCATACACTTCATCTTGAGCGCGCATCACCAGCGTACCTTCACCGTGTTTTTTTGAGTTTCGCCTTACAATTTCGTCCATTGCCTTTTGATGCTCACTCAGGTCTGCCGTATCAACTTGCACATGCAGCATGATCGGATGCGAGAAGGTCAATTTGCGGTCGTCGCCATCCTTCTCCTCGTCGACATGGCGGAAAGCCCGCACAACCGAAAATTTGACGTCACCAATTTGCAATGTGCAGGGAAAGAGTAGTCGCTTAATCACAGGGTCGCTCTCGCGGTAGGGCCGCAAGGTTAGATCGACAGTGAGCGAGTCCGCGGCCATGTGATCGCGGAAGTGGCGAATTTCCTCAAAGCCGTGAATGATCTGGTCAAGGGAAAGCCGGGGCTCGTCTTGCCTTGCTTGTTCGACCATTTCGTTCAGGCTCCGCAACATAATCGCGCAGTCGTGAAAAAGGTCACCATGTTCTGTCTTTAACTCGTCCGTGGTTACGCCGTCGAGGCGCGCACCATTAACGTGCAGAATGACCTCCACAGGGCCTTTGGCTGCTGATGCATATAGGTCTACACACTTTGCCAGGTAGGAGAGCTCGTGAACATCGCTGCTATTGAAACTGATGTTGACAGTGGCGACCCCATCACCATTCAAAATCATCTTCACCGGCCCAGCGATCATCCTTGCCTTGAACATGTCTTTCGGCAGGCCGGGAAGTGCCGGCGCACGGAACTCGCCGTCGAAAATATGCGACCTGTCATCAACATCAACGACTTCTATCGAACATGCTTTTGGGTTGGACTGCATGACCGCATGATCAGGCTTGCCTTCAAAGAGTGGTTTCTTGGCCTCGATCCCAAATCGCTTATCGACCATACGGACATGGGTGAGATTGATCTTTGGCGTCAGCCCAATGCTGTGATCAACGAATGCTTCTAGGTCATCATGCGCAAAGGTGACGGTGCCTACCGGGCTGCCCTCCTCGTAGCCCAGAGTCTTGGTCAGCTTCTGCTTCTCTGCGGAGTATGCAGTTCGATCTTGCGAGGCGATTTCCCGCATCCATTCGACCAAGTCATCTGTGTGATCGTCTTCCTCCTTGAAAGCCACAGAGAACGACTGCTTGTGAACCGGCTTACTCTTGCTCTCGGCTTGTCGAAGTCGTTTCAATGTCCGTTCGATTTCAGGCTTCCAGAAGTGCTTTGCATAGAAGCGCACCGGCTCGCCACCGTCAGTCGCAGCGGCCAAAACTACGAAGCAGGGGTCAGGCGAAGCCGCGAAGCGATGGGCATTATCCAGCTTGATCGTGGTCGAAAGCGTTCCGCGCTCGCGCGACTTGACCTGAACTCGTGCCGTCATTTCGGGCTTGTGCTGGTCGGGTGGTAAGCCAGCGGAGTTCACTTGCGCAAATTCGAGAAGGTAGTCCCAGCCTGTCCTATCTTTGTTAGACTTGTTTGCAACCACTCCCGCCTGCGAGCAGTAAAGAGCAAAGCGGTCTTCCGCCCAATCTCCCAAGTTCTTGATATTTCTTCGCATATTTATCGCATCCGGTTCTGATTAAGTCGTCCGCTCAATCAAATCCAGCGCCGTTTTCGGGTCCGCATCGACCATCCCCAATAGCGTCCGCGCCGGGGCGTCGGGGTAGCGCCGGTTCTGCTCCCAGTCACGCAATGTTGCGACGGGAACGCGCAGCTTGGCGGCGAATTTCACCTGGCTGAGCCGCGTCTTGGCGCGGATTGCCTTCACGTCCGGCCCGGCGGCGATGCGGGCTCTGGTCTTGTTGCCCCGCACTATGGCGCTAGCGATATATCCATGTTCCAGATATAGCCTCGTCTGGAGAAGGGGCTCAGATTGGCAAAAGCTGTTTTCATTCATCGCGTCGATTCTATCTATGAGGATGATCCCGAGAAGCAGTACCAATTTCCAAAACAATATTTGACGCGTGCCGAATCCGCTATTGGCGATTGGATAGTCTACTACGAACCCGTGAAGGTTGCCCAATCTCGGGGCTACTACGCCACTGCACGCCTCCAGCAGATCATTCCCGATCCCAAAGCCAGCGACATGTATCTAGCGATAATGGAGCAAGGAACCTATCTCGAATTTCCGAATGCGGTTCCATTCAGCGACGATGGCGGGCCGATAGAACTCGGCGTGCTGAATGAAGCGGGCGCGATATCCGGGCGCGCCCAATCGGCCGTACGCCCGTTATCGAATAGTGATTTCAATCGGATTGTGTCGGCAGGGCTGGCCGAAAACGATGATTTTCTGCCGCGCGTCGATGACGGGGCTGTGGTCACGGAAGTCCGGGATAATTCGCAAGACTATATCTTTGAGCAAAGCCGGGAACGGGAGCTTGCTTCGGGATCGAGGATCGTTCGAGATCGGGCCTTCCGGCAGGCCGTGCTCCGCGCCTATGATTGCACATGCGCGATCACCGGATGGAAGCTCATCAATGGCGGAGGACGGCCAGAGGTGCAGGCGGCCCATATCCGGCCTGTCGCGGAAAATGGCCCGGACAAGATATCCAATGGAATAGCGCTATCGGGGACGGTGCATTGGATGTTTGATCGCGGGCTGATCAGCCTGAATGATGATCATGAGATATTGGTCAGCCGTGCGAGCAACGATCCCGATAGCGTCTGGAAAATGGTCAATCCAAGCGGAAAGGCCATTGTGCCCGCCCGCGATGTCAATCAGCCGCATCCGGCCTTTCTCGCATGGCACCGCGAGCATTGCTTCAAGAGTTAGCTAAGCCTCACCCCTCCCCCTTTTCCCCCATCGCGCGCAGTTCCTGTTCATGGCCGCGCTGGCTGAGCAGCGGCTTGCCGTCTTTCGCGGCCTGCCAGGCCTGTTCGCGCATGGCGGCGAGCAGATCGGTGAGCGGGGTGGAGGCGACCGGGTCGGCATCGGAATATAGCCAGGGGCGTTCGGGATCGCGTTTGCCATTGGCGATATCCATGAGGTCCATCGCCCGGCCGCCGCATTCGAGCATCACCTCCATATGGGTGAGCTGGCGGGCGTAGAAATCCGCATTCGCCCGGTCGCTGGCGGGATCGGCGCCCTGTTCGAGGGCTGCGCGCGCCTCGCGCTCCATCTGCACGCGGTTGCGATAATGGGTGAGCATGATCTCGAGCATGCGTTCGCGCTCTGCCTTGCCCGCTTCCCAATCCTCCCGCGCGCTGGTTTCGGGGGCCTTGGTGCCTTCGCGCCCCGGCTTGCCGAACCGCTCCGGCATCCGGTGCTGGAGCTGCCACATGGTCAGGCGTTCGTTGAAGGTGCGGCGCTCGGCAACCTGTTTGCCTTCATGCATGATCGGCACGGGGACGCCGTGGATCGCGCGGTCCAGCGCGGCATCCGACAGGATATGGGTGCCATAATCGAGCGCCTGCTCCCATGCGGCGCGGAACTCGGCGGCTTCGGGGTGGAGGCGCAGCTGATAGGCGCCTTCCTTGGCCATGTTGACGGCGGCGGCGGCGCGGGTGACCGATCCGGTACGGGCGAGCGCCTCGATAAAGCCGCGCTGCCGCTTTGCCGTCCAGCCGTCATGCCGCTTGTGCTTGCGGGGGACGGGGGTGAAATCGAGGGCGGGCCTGAGCGCGGCAAACCGGCCCTCGCCAAGATAGCCGGTGGCGCGGCAGCGATCGCAGAGGATGGGGGTGCGGT
>JBPOET010000215.1:0-4160 GCA_051251675.1 Parasphingopyxis sp.
GTCATAAAGTGCGCGGTCAAGTACTTCGAGCCGGCCGAGGCTGAAGAAAGCAACGCCTTCAGTTTCGAGGAGTGATCCCGGGCCCGTCACAGTTACAAGCCCGCCTGCGGCGCCTTCGACATTGCTGCCGATCAGGAAGACGAAAGCGCCGCTGACTCGCCCGCCATTGCGGATGATGAGCCGGCCATTGCCGCCATCGGGTTCTTCGACACCGTCGCCGGTGCGGATACGCAGATTGTTCACACCAACATAAAGTGAGCTGCGGCCGAGCTGTAAGTGCGAGCCGGGACCATCCACGATCACACTGCCGACGCCCGTGCTGGTACTACCGATCGCCATGGCGCGGACCTGCATCAACGCGCCGTCCTCGATGATCAGCGAACCCGTGCCTTCCTTGCCGACATTCAGCAGCTCCTGCCGCTCGCTGATCCAGGCGCTTCCCTCTCCCGTCACCAGCACCACGCCATTCGAATCTGCCTGTAAACCGATTGCGGAATTGTCGTCGCGGTCTACCGAGCGCGTCGGGCCTTGGCGGAAAATCGCACCACCGCGAATTTCCATCATGCCCATACCAGCACCGCCGATGATCGTCTGGAATTCGGAGAGCCATTCCGATTCCTGGCCCGTTAGCAGGGCAATTCCCGTTGCACCGGCGTCGCGGCCGAAGGTTGTGAACCGCGAACTCAGGCGCCCACCGCTCTCGATCGTTACCATGCCCTGCGAACCGTTCGCCGCCCCGATCGTGATGTCGAAGGCTGTCATCGCGCCGCCATTGGCCAGTGTGACCGCCCCTTCGCCGGCATCGCCGACACGCGTCGCCGCGGCCTCGAAAAGCGAACCTGCTCCATCGACTAGAAGACTGCCGACACCACCGGCTTCGATCCCGAAAGCCGTCTGCTGGCCGCTAACGCGTCCGCCATCTTCGACGACGATACGACCGATACCCGATCGACCGACATTGGTTTGTTGCGTCGAACGCAAGCGGCTACCCGCGCCTCTGACCGTCACCAGCCCATCGCCGCCAATATCGCTTCCGACGAAATTGACTTCGGCTTCGGCAAGGCCGCCGTCTTCGACCAACAACACGCCCGTGCCGCGATTGCCGGTCTGGATCTGAAGCGTTCGCAGATGCGAACCGGCGCCCATAATCGTCAGGTCGCCGGTTCCTTCGTCGCCGATGATGGTCGCCTGTCCCTCGAGCATCGCTCCGTCGGAGACGACCGCGCTGCCCGAACCGAGATTGCCGATGACGAGCGTTTCGGCGAAGCCGAAATAGCTGCCGGTGCCTGTCACCAACAATTCCCCGCTGGCGCCGGCCAGTTCGCCGAGCCGTCCGAAGTTCATGACGATCCGGCCGCCGTCTCGAACCGTCAGCGCGCCGCTTCCCGCTTCTCCAACGAAGACGGCGTTCGCCTGGGCGCTGTCCCCCGCTTCGATTGCCGGCGCGCGCGCGCCGGAAATTTCGATCACGGCATTGTCGGAACCGTCGGGTATCCGCGCCGGCCCGTCGGGATCGGACCAGTTCGCCGGATCGAACCAGTCGGTCGAATCGTCGCCTGTCCAAACGATCGTGCCCTGCGATTCATCTTCCTGAGCCATGGCGGGAGCAGCCAGACCGCTCGCGCCCGCAAGCAGAGCAAAAGCGCTCACGCTCGCCAATCGAGACCGTTTCGCGTTTGGATCGAACGACCGCCGCCGCGATGGGCATTGATGGATCGATCGTTTCGTGGGCGACACTGGCATTTCGAACTCCTCGCCTTTCTGGACCGGCAGACAGCTGTTCTTCGGCGCTGTTCCGGCGCGCTACCGACCGTCCGCGGTGCGAGCGGTCATCTAGAAAGGCGGAAAAAGTCGGAAAAACGGGTCAAATTTCTTTTTGACGCGATCAATCGAACCGACGGTCCCAACGACCACCGACCAGGTTGGCCGAAATAAATTTCGCCGTTTGTGACCCATTCGCGCCGATTCCTGCGCCTTACTAGACAAGCGGTCATTCGATCACGGCCGCCAGGGAGAACGACAATGGCAATTTCAAATCGTGGGCAGAGCAGAAATCGTTGGTTGGAGGGCACCGCGATGGCGCTGGCGTGCGGCGGCATATTGCTCACGCCCACGCCGGCCCATGCCGACTGTTCCGATACCGCTCCCGATTCCGGCGATACCGTCACCTGCGATGGCGGTCCGCCCAACCCTTTCACGACCGGGATAATTAACTCCCAAGCCGAAGACGTGACGCTCAATGTGCTAACCGGTGCCGAGATCGTGGTAGATGGCCGCGCGGTGTTCCTCGGCGACCGCGCCTTCGTCACCAATGACGGATCGATCATCACCGACCAAACGGGACCCTTCGATCGTGATGTGGCCTTGCGAATCGGAGCAGGCTCAACGCTGATCAACAATGGTGAGATCCGCAGTTCCGGCGGGACAGCGGCCAGTATCAATCGCGATTCGACAGCCATCAATGATGGCTTGATTCGCGGTGTCCGCGGACTCGGCGCGGGAGCAGGATCGGACGTCACAAATCGGGGCACGATCAGAGGAACCGATGATACTGCGCTGGGGTTCGGTGCCGTCACCGTCGGGGCGACGAGCTTTTTCAATAGCGAAACCGGACTTGTAACGAGCCCCGGCACGGGCATTGACGCGTCAGTTGCAGTTGGTGGGTCGCTGCGGATCGAGAATTACGGGATGATCAGTGGACAGGGATACTCGCCGACGCGCGATGACGCCACCGCCATGTTTATCGAAGCGTTCGGCGATGTCACCATCATCAATGCGGGCCTGATCGCGGGTCTGCGACTCAATTCCAATATCCCTAAACCGACGATCAGGATCGAGGGCGGGCCGAGCCAGGTCCTTATCGACCTTACCGAAACCGGCCGCATCACCAACGGCGGCGGCACGGTAATAAGTGTGTCTACCCGCGAACAGGATTCGGAAGTGTTCGAGTTCCGCATAGCCGGAATCATCGAGAGCGACGATCAGGATACCGGCAGGGGAATATCCCTCATTCCCCACGCGGACTCGACGGTGACGATCGACATCCTGCCGACCGGACAAATAACCACGGCGGACGCGGCAATCATAGGCTCACAGCTGCAAGGCACATCCACCTATACTGTAAATGTACAGGAGGGCGGACTGATCCGAAGCCGCTTCGACGCGGCAATTCAGGAGTTCGTGTTCGGCGGCGGCGAAGGCTTGGACGAGACAGATCCGTTCTTCGCGGATTCACTGTTCGACGTGACGATAGCGGGCACCGTTGAACGCACGACAGCCGGAGACGCGATCAGCCTCAAACCCGGTCCGGATACGGTGCGCCTGCTCGATACCGGACTGGTGATCGGCGACATATCGCTCGGGCGTGGCGACGATCTGTTCGAGCTTGTTGGCGGCGGCAATGTAATGGGCGCGGTCGATGGCGGCGACGGGACCGATATTTTTGCGCTTAGCGGCGATGCCGGAGAAGCCGCAACGCTCGATGCAAGTACGCTCAATCTTACAGATTTCGAAGTTTTCGAAAAACGTGGTGGCGGGCTGTGGCGGCTGATCGGCGGTTTTGGTGGCGGGCTTCCTTCCAACGGCGTCGTGCGCGGCGGCGTGCTGCAGGTCGATGGCCAATACGCCGCGCTCGATCTCGAAATACGCGCGGGCGGCGCGCTCGGCGGAACCGGCACCGTGGGTTCGGTGAACCTGACCGGCGGCACGTTGTCGCCAGGCGCCGATACGAACGCGCCGGTGCGGGGCGTGGCGCCGCTTGCGGTTCGGGTTGCTCCGGCTGCGTCATCGACGGGGAACGGATCGCCACTGGCGGCAGTTCCGGCATCGGCAGTTGCTCCGACGGCTACGGCATCGGGCGCGGCGCTGAGGCTTTCGATCCGCGCGGATAGCGGGCGGGGCGCGATGATTGCCGAAGAGAGCCCGCACGGCGGCTTTGCCGGGCTGATCGTCGAGAACGAACCACATGCGGCAGGTCCCGACTTTGCCGAGGAAGCGCCGCAGACGCGTTTGGAGCTTGTCGAGGATATAGCCTTCGCGATTACCAGTCCCGATTTTGCTGAGAATATCCCGCTTGCGATCGGTCCGGACTTTGCCGAGAACACACCCTTCGCCGGGGGGATTGGCACGCTGACGATCAACGGCGATCTCAGCATGGACGC
>JBPOET010000216.1:0-4158 GCA_051251675.1 Parasphingopyxis sp.
CTACGGTCGACCATGCCGCCAGCCGATGAAAGACCGATCCCGATGGGGCCGCTCAGATGATGTTCCTGTCGGCAAGCTCGTCGCGCCGCGCCCGATCGATGCCCAGAGCCCCTAAAATTTCGGCATTGTCGGCCCCGGCTTCGACCGGCGCAGTCCTGCGAATCCGTCCCGGCGTGCGGGAGAGTTTCGGGAAAACCGATTGCATCTGCAGCGGACCATGTTTCTCGGTCATCACCGAGACGATCGCTTTGCGAGCCCTGAAATGCGCATCTTCCATCATGTCTTCGGCCGTATAGACGCGGCCGGAAGGCACTGCATTGTCCACCATGAGCCGCTCAAGATCCTCCAGCGTCATGGTGGTCGTCCATGCGGCGATTATCCCGTCGAGTTCCGCCTGATGCACGCCGCGCGAGGCGTGGTCGGCAAAGCGGGGATCGTCGGCAAGGTCTTCCCGCCCCATTGCCTTTGCAAGCCGCGCAAAAACGCCATCATGATTGGCGGCGATCAGGAAATCGCCGTCGCGGCAAGGATAGACGTTGGACGGCGCGATACCTGGAAGAATGGCGCCGGACCGTTGGCGGATGAATCCGGAAGCGTCATATTCCGGCACCAGGCTCTCCATCATCTGGAGAACCGCCTCATACAGCGCGGAATCGACAATCTGGCCCTGCCCGCTGACATCCCGCTCGCGCAATGCGGCCAGCGCACCCAGCGCCCCGAACGTGCCGGCAAGGCTGTCGCCGATCGACACGCCCATTCGCGATGGCGGCTCGTCCGGGCTGCCGACAATGCCGCGCCAGCCGCCCATCGCCTCGCCGATGCCTCCAAAGCCGGCGCGCTGCGCATAGGGCCCGTCCTGCCCATAGCCCGATATGCGCACGACGATGAGCCCGGGATTTTCCTCCATCAGCCGATCTGGCCCCAGATTCCATCTTTCCAGCGTCCCGGGGCGGAAATTTTCCACCACGATATCGGCATCGGCGATAAGCTTGCGGGCAATTTCCTGCCCTTCCTCTTCGCGAAGGTTGAGCGAAACCGATCGCTTGTTGCGCGCGATAACCTCCCACCAGACCGGTGGATCGCCGCGCCCCCATTGGCGCATGGGATCGCCGGCGCCGGGCGGCTCGACCTTGACGATATCGGCGCCCATATCGCCCAGAAGCTGGGCGCAGAAGGGCCCGGCGATCAACTGGCCAAGTTCGACCACCCTAAGGCCGGCTAATGGTCCCGACACACGCTTTCCTTCCTCACGTCGACGATCGACTCCCATGCCATATACTTAGAGCACTAAGTTTTTACATCAAGAGAATTTTCGATCCCCCGGAAAGGCAGTCTATCATAAATGGCGGAAAGCGGCGCCATCGCCAGCCCGGCCGGTGCGGCGCGGGCGATTGCTGTGCCGCGGGCCCGCAATCAGGCGCCTTCGACGCGGGCCGCCAGCGCGCCCAGTGCGCGGTAGCAGGGAAGCACCTTGGCCACGCTTGCATTGGGCTCCCGGCCTTCGCGGATCGCGGCGATGAATTCGCGGTCCTGCAATTCGATGCCGTTCATCGACACATCGACATCGGAAACATCGATCTGCTCCTCCTTGCCGGTGAACAGATCGTCATAGCGGGCGAGATAGGTGCCGTTGTCGCAGATATAGCGGAAGAAGGTGCCGAGCGGTCCGTCATTGTTGAAGGAGAGCGCCAGCGTCAGGATCTGGCCCTTCTCGCTCTTCATCTGGATAGACATGTCCATCGCGATGCCGAGCTGAGGATGAAGCGGCCCCTGAAGGATGTTCATTTCGGCGACATCCGCGCCGGTCATATATTGAAAGATATCGACCGTATGGGCGGCGTGGTGCCAGAGCAGGTGATCGGTCCAGCTGCGCGGTTCGCCCTTGGCATTCATATTCTGGCGGCGGAAGAAAAAGGTTTCGACATCCATCGACTGGATACTGATTTCGCCCGCATCGATCCTGTTTTTCACCCATTGGTGAGACGGGTTGAAGCGCCGTGTATGGCCGACCATGCAAATAAGGCCGGTTTCCCGGCTCTTGGCGAGCACGGCTTCGGCATCGGCAAGGCTGTCCGCAAGCGGAATCTCAACCTCGACATGCTTGCCCGCATCCATGCAGGCGATCGCCTGCGCCGCGTGCATCTGGGTTGGCGTACACAGGATGACGGCATCGATCTCGGCCCGCGCCAGCATCTCGTCGAAATCGGTCGTGGCATGGCCGACGCCATATTTGTCGGCCATCGCCTGTGTGGGCTCAAGCCTGCGTCCGACCAGCGAAACCACATCGACGCCGTCGATTTTCGCAAGGCCGTCCAGATGTTTTTCTCCGAATGCGCCGCCGCCGGCGAGTGCGATCTTCATGGATATATCCTCATATCTTGCTTTCCTCTTGCCCGAAGATGGGATGAATTCACGGCGCGTCCGCTTGCTGCCGGTCGCTGCCGCTCATGTCGAAGCCCTCGCCATTGTCCGGCCGCAGGACCATATGGCCGATCGCCGTGTTGCTGCACGGCACATGATAGTGGCGATGCAGCGCCCGTGTCCTTGCGCCGAGCGCCCCGCGCATGATGAGCCACATGACAAGCTCTATGCCTTCCGAACCGGCTTCCCTGAGATAGTCTATATGCGGAACATGCCGCAGTTCGTCGCTGTCTCCGGACAACCGGTCCAGGAAGCTATTGTCCCATTCGGCATTGATCAGGCCCGCACGCGGCCCCTGAAGCTGGTGGCTCATGCCGCCGGTGCCCCAGATCTGGACGTTCAGGTCCTCCGGGAAGCTCTGAACCGCCTTGCGGATGGCTTCGCCGAGCGCCCAGCAGCGATTGCCCGAAGGCGGCGGATAGGTGACGACATTGACCGCGAGTGGCACGACTTTGCAGGGCCATTTTTCGGGCCTGCCGAACATCATCGACAGCGGCACGGTAAGGCCGTGATCGACGGCCATCTCGTTGATGATGGTCATGTCGAATTCATCGAGGATCAGGCTTTGAGCGATATGCCATGCAAGATCGGGGTGCCCGGCCACATCGGGCACGGGGCGCGGTCCCCAGCCTTCGTCTGCCGGCTTGTAGTGCTCCCCGCATCCGATCGCGAAGGTCGGTATCACCGTCATGTCGAAGGCCGAAGCGTGATCGTTATAGACGAGGATGATCACGTCGGGCCGTTCGGCCTCCATCCATGTGCGCGTCCAGTCGTAACCGGCGAAGATCGGGCCGAAATATGCGTCCCTGTCCTTGCCCTGGTCGGACGCCACGCCCAGAAGCGGCACATGGCTGGAAGCGATACCGGCGGTGATCCGGGCCATGGCTAGCGCCCTTCCTTGATCGAGCGCCTGCCGTCGGGAGATCGTCCGCCTGCCGCCATCATTTTCCGGTAACTGTCGAAATCCATGCCGGTCATCGTGCTGACCGCTTCGGCGAAGGATATCCCGTCGGTCGAAAAGAGTTTGGACAGGAAGTAGATATTGCCGCCAAGATCGAGACAGCGATTATAGTCCCGGTCGAGCACCGCCTGTTTCTGCGCTTCGCTCATCGGCCATGCATCGAGATAGGCGCGTTCGTCCCGCTTGAAGCAGGCCCGGTTCTCCTCCGCCATCAGGCTCATCGCGAACTGGTTCAGATGATAGCCCTGACGCGCCCGTTCGGCGGTGAAGACGCGGGTGCCGGGAATATCCTCCAGCTCAGCCAGATAGGCGTGAATATCCGCCGTCACAGCCCCCTCGCTTTCAGCCGGGCGTCGAGCCGCGGATAGACCCGGCGGACATTGCCCTCATAGATGGCGTGCCGCTGCTCTGCTGTCAGATCGAGCGCATCGACATAGCGTTTGGTGTCGTCGAAATATTGCCCGGTTTGCGGATCGATACCTCGCACCGCGCCAACCATTTCGGACCCGAACAGGATATTCTTCGTGTCGATCACTTCGGCCAGCAAATTTATGCCGGGCTGGTGATAGACGCAGGTGTCGAAGAACACATTGTCCATCACATGGCTGGAAAGGTCAGGCTGTTTCAGCATATCGGCAAGACCCCGATACCGCCCCCAATGATAGGGAACGGCGCCGCCGCCATGCGGGATGACAATGCGTAAATCGGTAAAATCGGAAAACAGGTCGCCGTGGACCAGCTGCATGAAGGCGTTCGTTTCCGCCGCGTTATAATAG
>JBPOET010000217.1:0-4148 GCA_051251675.1 Parasphingopyxis sp.
GGAAGACGTCGATTCCGCGGCAAACATGGTCCCTGATTTCATCCGGGCTCGTCATTTTGGCGACGCCGAACCGGGCTTCGATATCCTTGAAACCTCTCCACAGCGATAGCAGATCCTCCGCGGCCCGCTGAGGATCATCCAACGTCAGGTCGCCGCGCGCATGGGCGGCCTCCAGAATGGCTGTCAATTCGCTGCGCATCGTGCCCGGACCGGCATCGAAAAACCGTCTGGTCGCCCCGGGATGGCGCTGTTTGCCGATGGCGAGCATCGAATCGAAATAGAAATGCTGCTCCTCAAGCAGAAAGCCCATCAGGGTGCAGCCGAAATTCGCGAGCTGGGCCTCCAGCGTCGCGGCATCCCGATTGGTCTTGCTGATGATCTCGGTCATATGCCGGGCCTGGCGGCGAACCAGGGCTTCCAGCAAACCGGCCTTGTCGCCGAAGCGATTGTAGATGGTGACCTTCGAGACACCGGCCTGCTCGGCGATCCCTTCTATCGATGCGGCGCCGAAGCCATGACGGAAAAACACGGCCCTCGCCGCGTCGAGAATGGCCTCGGTCTTGCGTTCATCGGTCGGTCGCCCTGCACGAAGCGGAACGGTAACCCTGGTATCTTCATGGTTCATCATGGGCAGTCTTGCACATGTTATGGCCTAACGTCACCTGTAATCCCCGCCTTATTGATAGCCGCGATGCGCGGCCGGATATTGCATATGGCGTAGCAACCGACTAACCCCCGCTTCGCGCTTGGCGAGCGGGTATAGCTCAATGGTAGAGCACTAGCCTTCCAAGCTTGTGATGCGGGTTCGATCCCCGCTACCCGCTCCAGCGTTTTCGCAGCGATGGGAATGCCGATCCAGCCCGGTGTTTCGCGATGCTATTCTTCAAGGAGCCATCCCTTGCAGCCAGACCATCGGATCTTCAACGACCATCCGGCCACCGGCACCGTCCAGCTGTCCACCGGCTCAGCGCCGACGCCCTATCATGTCTATGACGGCGAAGGACTGCTGATATTTGGCGATGTCGCATGCGATGCGATGGAGCAATCAATTCAGGGC
Source organism: Parasphingopyxis sp. (assembly GCA_051251675.1). Classification (GTDB taxonomy): domain Bacteria; phylum Pseudomonadota; class Alphaproteobacteria; order Sphingomonadales; family Sphingomonadaceae; genus Parasphingopyxis. The sequence continues at coordinate 1,058 of JBPOET010000217.1, forward strand.
GAGGGCATCCATCTTGTGAAGACAGCACCGGGCCGCGCGGCAGCCGGGTTCATCATGGCCGATTTCCGGCAAGCCAGCATGGGCCCACATAGGGAATTGCAGTTTTTCACATTGGTCAGCGACACGGAAGGTGAGAGTATTAGTGATGCGCCGCTCGCCTTGCCGATCGCGATGGCGACCCGGCTCGGTTGGGGCACCTTGTGTCACAATCTGTGGAATGACGTGGATTCCGTTATTGCCTATAATACCGAATATCTGGGCTTGAATGCCCGGCATGCGGCGTTTCGCCTGTTCGAGAAATCGCCGGGCGGTGATATCCGGTTCGGCATTTCGGACGATATCGGCGACCCGATAATCGAGGGGCATTTTCAGAGGCAGAAAGCGACGTCATTTTCGGCCATGTGGGAAATGATGCGTATTGCCGGGCTGCGCAATTTTCTCGCCCTGGGCCGAGCGCCCTATGCTCGCGGTCATGTGGTCAACCGGCGCAGCGCGGTGATGCCGGACAATCGTAAGGCACAGATTTTCACGTCGTCTGATCATAATATTGCCCGGCACTGGAATCCGTCAGCGGATCGCCTGGACATCAGAGCGCCTGCGCTTGCGAAGTTCGATTTTCGTCCTCTGGGCCTACAGCATTTGTGGCCCTTCCGATTTGTATACCGCCATCCATCCGACAATTTTTGACTGCCGTGGACGCGCTCTTGGCTGCCAGTCTCGACCGGATACGGCACAATGTGTAGGCTGACATAATGCTACGAACCAAAATTCTTGTGCACGGCGTTCCGGATACGCCAGCAATATGGGGGCCTCTTGTCGCGGCGCTGGGTGAATTGGACGGGCCTGTGCATTGCCCCGCTCTTCCCGGTTTCGTTGATACCGCGCCCCATGGATTCCCCTCCACCAAGGAAGTTTACACTGATTGGCTGGTTGAGCAGATCCGCGCTGCGCATGCAGAGACCGGTCCGGTCGATCTGATCGGGCATGACTGGGGCGCGATATTCGTCCTGCGTGCGGCCAGCCTTGTGCCGGAATTGGTCCGCTCCTGGACCGTGAGCGATGCCATGATCGATCCGGATTATCGCGGCCATTCCATGGCGCGCAAATGGGCTACGCCGCTGGTTGGCGAGTTAATCATGGCTCTCGCCCGGCCGCAGGCTCTTGCAGCGGGATTAGTGGAAGCCGGTGTGCCGGAAGACATCGCCGCGCATGATGCCGAAACATGGACGCGCGCAAAGCGCCGGGCGATCCTCAAACTCTATCGCAGCGCTGATGGCTTGCGCTTTTCCGGCGACTGGGTGGAGCGGCTGGCTAATATGCCAAAGCATGGACTTGTCGTCTGGGGCGAGAATGACCCTTATGTTGAGCTGCACTTTGCGGAAGCTTTCGCCGAGCGCTGGTCGGTGCCGCTACACATTGAGCGTGGCGCCGGGCATTGGGCGATTGCGCAGCGTGCGGATAGCATTGCCACACGCATCAAGACGTTCTGGGCCGGTATTCCCGCCTGATTGGCTGAAAAGCGTGATTTGATCTGTTGCCCACTGGGCTGACCTAAGCTCCAATCTTCATCTTAAAGTTACCATTATTCCTTAGATTTGCGCCCTATGAACGCGCATCGCGATATCACGCCCTCCGCCACGTCAGCGGACGCCGATCCGCGGCCGCCCTCGGCGGTCTCCAGCGGTGTAGGCTTTGCCGGGCTTTTCGGCTTGCTCGCTGCTATCGCTGTCGGGCGAATGACAGGGGCCAATGGCCCGGTTTCCTCGATGCTCGCGGTGGTCGCCTGCGGCCTCCCGATGGTGTTGTGGACGGTGTTTGTCGACAAGGCCTGGAAGAATGAAACTACCGGGCTCGACTGGGGCCGACCGCTTACACCGCATGACGAAACCCGCGATATCAGCATTGCCAAGCTCGCCGGGCTCTGGGCGACATGGTGCATCATCGCTGCCATCTATTGCCTTGGCCGCTGGTATTGGGACGGGCAATATCTGTTCGCGATGCGGATGCTGGCTTGGGCCGCGCCCGTCATGTTCGTCGTCTCCATCCCCTATATCTTCTGGATCGACCGGCGGCTGAAAGCACCCAAAGACGGCGCCTATATGTTCGGCGCGTGGCTCACTGGCGAACGCGCAGATATCGATGCTGAAACGCTGATCGGCCATTTCCGCAGCTGGGCCGTCAAAGGCTTTTTCACCGCCTTCATGATCTCCATCGTTCCGGGCAACTGGTTCGAAGTGCTGAGTTGGAGCACTGCGCAGATTACATCCGATCCCGTTGCGATGAGCCGCTTCCTGATCGGCTTCCTGTTCCTGGTGGACGTTGCCTTTGCCACGGTCGGCTATGTGCTGACCCTGCGCCCGCTGGACGCACATATCCGCTCCGCCAATCCCTATGCGCAGGGCTGGGTCGCGGCGCTGATCTGCTACCCGCCTTTCATCCTGATGAGCCCCGGCGGTCCGCTCGACTACAGCCAGAACACGGCCGACTGGAGCTATTGGCTGCAGGGCGCGCCCGCCGTGATGCTGGGCATCTATGGCGGCGTGCTGGTGCTGCTCACGGCGATCTACAGCTGGGCGACGGTCGCTTTTGGCATCCGCTTTTCCAACCTCACCCACCGGGGCATCATCACCCACGGCCCCTATCGCTGGACGCGCCACCCCGCCTATGTCTCCAAAAACCTCTTCTGGTGGCTGGCGACCTTGCCCTTTATCGCGACCAGCGGAAACCCGGTCGACATGATCCGCAACACGGTGATCCTGGGGCTGGTCAGCGGCGTCTATTACTGGCGCGCCAAAACCGAGGAACGCCACCTGATGGCCGACCCCGCCTACCGCACCTATTTCGACTGGATGGAACGCAACGCGCCCGTGCCGAGGTTGTTCGCCTGGGCAACCGGGCGGAAAGCCAGGCCGGGCGAGATGGTGCCGGCGGGGTAGGAGTATGGGCGGAAACAGACTCAATTCACCATGTATTTGGTGCACCGCCACCGTAATCGCAGGCCTTCGCCAATCCCCGTGTCACCCTGATAGATCGTTATTCCTTTAGCGCATTCGGCGTTGGACGCGGCGCAGGTAGAACTGTGAATAGCCGT
>JBPOET010000218.1:0-4144 GCA_051251675.1 Parasphingopyxis sp.
TGGAGCGCGCCAGCACGGCCTTCCGGATCGTTGAAGGCTGGTGAAAATTGACTAGGCTGATTGACTGAAATCGACGATTCCGATATACTTCGTAATCTAAGGAGATTGAGATGCCCAAGCCCCAAAATACGGAATTCGAGCTGTGCGGTGTAAACCATCTGGCTCTTGTGTGTCGCGACATGAAGAAAACAGTGGAATTTTACCGAGATATCCTCGGTATGCCGCTTATCAAGACCATCGACCTGCCACGCGGAATGGGGCAACATTTCTTCTTCGACGTCGGCAATGGCGACGCCCTCGCCTTTTTCTGGTTTCCGAACGCACCGGAGGCGCAGCCGGGTATCGCCGCCCCTGAAGCCTTGCCGACCCGGGGCTCGTTCGTTTCCGCCCATGGTTCGATGAACCATATCGCGTTCAACGTAGCTGCGGACAAGTTCGATGAATATTATGATCGACTGGTGGCAAAAGGCATCGACGTCACACCGCCGCTCAACCATGACAATTCACCGACTGGATCGACCCCGGACCCCAATGACGAAGATGTCTATGTCCGCTCCGTCTATTTCTTCGACCCGGATGGAATCTGTCTGGAATTCGCAGCCTGGACGCGCGAACTGGACGAGAGCGACGTTCGCCATGAACCGAAATCGGCAGGATCCGTGCCGGCCTGATCGGCAATAATATCGGGTGGCGCTGTCCGGCATCGTTGGACAGGATTGCGCCGCCCCATCAATCGGAACCCAGTTTCCCGCCAACATCGAGCAGACTTTCTACAAGGCCTGTAATCAGCTGCCTAGGCAGAGCATCGACCAGCTCATCGGCCTCGAAAGCCTGATGAGCGGAAGGAATGGCGACCTGCTCGGGCACGACCAGCATCTGCACCGTGCCGAGGATCTGGCGCAGATGAGCCAGGCTGCGCAATCCTCCAAAGGGGCTGAGCGAGGCCGACATGATACCCGCCGCCTTGCCCCGGAAAGCGCTCAGCGCGATCAGCGATTCGCCGTCGGTCGGCCGCGAAGCCCAGTCGATGGCGTTCTTCAGCAGGCCGGTGACCGAGCCGTTATATTCCGGGCTGGCGAAAAGGATCGCATCCTGCGCCTGGAACAGCGTTTTCAATTCGATCGCAGCAGCCGGAAAGGCTTCAAATTCGATTTCATGCGCATAGATCGGCAGCTGAAAGTCTCGCAGATCTATATCGGTGACCTCCGCTCCCGCTTCGCGCGCGTCCGCCGAAGCAATCCGGGCCAGTCGCCGATTGTACGACCCCTGACGCGTACTGCCTGCTACAATTCCGATTTTCGTGGCCATCCCGCACCTCCAATTAATTAGATTGCTAACTGTCTATGGAGGGTTCGGCAAGACCGTTCGGCCCGCCACGCCGGAATTTTCAAACGCGCGAAGCGGCGGGCGGCAATTTCTCGCTTTCCTCGGCGAGATTGTCGATCGCGGTTTTGAGCAGGGCCTGTAACTGTTCTATGTCCCGATCGCTCATGCTCCGGGTGGCCATATCCTGCACTTCGGCCACGCAGGGACCCAGGACATGCTCGAGCCTCTTGGCTTCTTTCGTAAGATGGATGTGGATCTTGCGGCGATCGACCTTGCTTTTCTTGCGTGTAACCAATCCCGCCTTTTCGAGGCTCCTTATAGCGATCACGGTAGTCGGCTCCCGCAGCCCCACCTTTTCGCTCAGCTCGCGCTGGGTGATACCGTCGTTCAGCCACAATTGGCGAAGAAAGCGCCACTGCCCGGCCGACACACCGTGCTGCAATGTTCTTTGCTCAAGCAATCGCGAGAAAGATCGAAATGCGACCCGCGTAAGATAGCCGATGCTGTTATTCGGATCCGAATAATATTCGGCCTGCTGACGGTTCTTTTGTTCTGTCATACGCCCCACATTCGATATCAATCCAAATAGTATTGAATCTTTCTCCAAACACATCTTATCCGTTCCGCACCACTAGGGCCAGAGCCAGGCAATGCCTCCCCTTGATACCGCCAGCCTTTTCATCCGGATATGCATCTCATGTTCGAACCTCTCAGAATCGATGCCCGGCGACTCCATCCTCTTCCCGGTCGCCCAGCCAATCGACTATCGATTGTGCGACATAGCCCGGGGCTTCCAATGGTAATACATGACCGCAATCGGCAATGCTGAGACTGGTTGCCCGGGCAATGGTCGACGCCATGACATTCTGGTGCTCCGGGGAGGTGATGGCATCTGCCTCGCCTCGCAGAACAAGCGTCGGACAGCGGATGGCCGAAAGGGAGGGTTTACTGTCGACCCGGTCCAGGATCGCCGTCTGCTGTCGCAAGAATGTCGCAGCGCCAGTATCCCGGGCCATGGCCCTTATCGTCGCGACTATCGCAGCGTCACGCTGCGCCCGCCGGCTCAGCAGGATCGGGATGCGCTGTTCGACAACAGCGTCGAAATTTCCCGCTTCCACCATCTTCGAATAACCGGCGCGTCGTTCGCGCTGCACCGCCGTATCGGCCTCGGCCAGAGTGCTCATCAGAATGAGCGACCGGACGCGCTCGGGCGCGCGGCGCAGAACTTCGAAAGCGACGAAGCCGCCCATCGCAAATCCGACCAGATCGAAACGCGCCGGCATGGCCCCGAGCAACCGGCCGGCCATTTCGCCGATGCTGTCGTCCTGCGAAATATCTGCAAATCTGACATCGGTGCCCGCTGGCAGTAGCGGCACAACCGGGTCCCATACATGCTGCGTCATCAATTGCCCGGCAACGAGCACCATAGGACACGCCAATCCTGAGCGCTTACCGGACACGGTGCAGCAGCTCCTCGCCCGCGGCAATGCGCCTGCTGTTCTCGAACGCCACGACAAGGCTTCGGCGTAGCGTTTCGGGTGTCAGCCAGGCCACGTGCGGCATCACGACACTATTGGGCAAAGCGAGCATCCGGTGTTGCGGATCGACAGGCTCCTCGCCGAAAACATCCAGACCCGCCCCGCGCAGATGGCCGGATTCCAGAGCGCCGACCAGGGCCTCCTCATCGATCAAGGGGCCGCGTGCCGTGTTGATGATTATCGCGCCGGGTTTCATTTTCTCGATAGCGCCGCCATCGATCATCTGTTCCGTTTCATCTGTCAGCGGCACATGGAGCGAGACGATATCGGACCGTTCCAGCAATGTATCGAGATCGACCTGGCTTGCATGTTCGCTTAGCTGCGGGGTCCGTGCGGTGAAGAGTATCTCCGCGCCCATTGCGTCAAGGATAGGCGCCAGAAGCTTCGGAACCGCGCCAAAACCGACAAGGCCAATGGTGCGCCCGGCTATCTCGCCAACCCCGTCCATCAACGCGAGATCGGGCTCCCAGCCGCCGTCCGATCGGGTCAGCGGATCGAGATAGGTGACGCGGCGCAGCACGGCGAGCATCAGGGTCAGCGCCATTTCGGCAACGGCCCGGCTATTCGTACCGGGCATGTTGGCGACCGCGATTCCGGCGGCCTCCGCCGCATCGAGATCGATCGTGTTGACGCCGACGCCGATTTTCTGGATCAGTTTGAGCTTTGGCGCATTGGCGATCATGGCGGCGGTAACCGGCTCCAGAACGTGCAACAGAATATCGGTATCGGAAAGCTCGCGGACCAGCATCTCCCTGTCCGTTTCATCGACGACGACGAGGTCGATATCGGCCGACGCGGCCTCCTTCAGCAGCGCCAGGAATCCGGCGCTCGCCCGATAGTGCAGCAGAAGTTTCACTGCGCTCTCTCCTTACCCACGCGCCCGGGCAGGCCGCCGGCGCCGGCGAATTCCGCATTGGCGCCCAGGGCCTCTTCGATCCTCAGCAGTTCATTCCATTTGGCCATGCGTTCTGACCGGGCGAAAGACCCCACCTTGATCTGCCCCGCATTCCAGCCGGTCGCCAGATGGGCAATGGTAATATCCTCTGTCTCCCCAGAGCGGGCCGACACGATAGTCGCCCAACCGCAGTCACGTGCCGAGTCCAGCGCCGCCTTCGCTTCGGTGAGCGTGCCGGCCTGATTGACCTTCACCAGCACTGCGTTGCCGGCCCCCGCCTCCGCCGCCTTGCTAACCCGAGTGGCGTCGGTGACCAGAAAATCGTCGCCGATAATCTGGACCTTATCGCCGATCCGGGCTGTGATATCCGCCATACCGCCAGTGT
>JBPOET010000219.1:0-4139 GCA_051251675.1 Parasphingopyxis sp.
TGCTTTCCCTGCGCGTGACGCAGGATCATACGCTGCCCGTCGTTCCCGCCACGGCCATCGTGACCGGCGTGATAGCGCTGCTGCTGATGCGGCAGCCGGATTTCGGCCAGACGGTGATTTTCGGGTCGGTCTGGATCGTTATGCTGATGATCTCCGGCGTGTCGACCAAGCTGCTTGGCGGGCTTTCGGCGCTCGGCGTTGGCGGTCTTGCCGCCGCCTATTTTTTCTATCCGGTGGCGACGACGCGGATCAACAATTTCCTCTTTGCCGATGGCGACAGCTATCAGGTCGACAATGCGATGCGGACGCTGACTAATGGCGGCTTTTTCGGAACCGGGCCGGGCGACGGCGAAATGAAATATCGTCTGCCCGAGCCGCATACCGATTACATTTTCTCGGTGATCGGCGAGGAATTCGGTCTCGTCGCCTGCTTTGCCATCGCCCTTCTTTTCGGCGCGATCGTGGTGCGGGTCTTCGTGAAGCTGATCAATGAAGAGAATATCTTCTATGTTCTTGCAGCGGCCGGTCTGGCCACCCAATTCGCCATTCAAGCGCTCATTAACATGGCAGTCAATCTGGATATGGCACCCTCAAAGGGCATGACATTGCCCTTCATCTCCTATGGCGGATCGTCGATTATCGCGCTGTCGATCGGCTTCGGCCTGTTGCTCGCCTTTACCCGGCGCAATCCGCATCTTCCCGCTCTGGACAAGAGGCTCTGATGGGCAAAAGGCATTTCGTTCTCGCAGCAGGCGGCACGGGCGGGCATATCATCCCGGCCTTTGCGCTGGCGACCGAGCTCAAGAAGCGCGGCCATTATGTCGCGCTAATCACCGATGAACGAGGCGCGGCGATCCCCGGCGCGTTCGAAGGCGATGAGAAACATATCCTGCCTGCCGGACGCTTTACGAAAAATCCTCTCGGCTGGTTCGCGGCGGCGCAGAATATCTGGCGCGGCCGGGCGATGGCGCGGCGGCTCTACGAAAGCTTCAACCCGGAAGCGGTTATGGGGTTTGGCGGTTATCCGGCGCTGCCCGCCGTGCTCGCCGCGCTCAAGGACGATATTCCCTGCGCCGTGCATGAGCAGAATGCGGTGCTCGGCCGCGTCAACCGTCTGCTTGCCGGCCGGGTCGATGCGATCGCCGCCGCCTATAAGCAGGTCGGCCGCCTCAAGGACAAATATCTGGGCAAGACCCATCTGATCGGCAACCCGGTTCGCGAAGAGGTTTCGATCCTGCGTTCCCAGCCTTTTCCCGCGCTTAGCGAAGAGGGAATTTTCCGGGTTCTCGTTACCGGCGGCAGCCAGGGCGCGAGCATCCTGTCCAATGTCGTTCCCGACGGGCTGGCTCTGCTTCCCCTGTCGTTTCGCCGCCGCATGCAGGTTACCCAGCAATGCCGCGAGGAAGATATCGAACGGGTTCGGGATCGCTACGCCGATCTTGCCATCCCCGCGGATCTCGCCACCTATCTGCCGGACCTGCCTGAGCGGCTCGGCTGGGCGCATATCGTGATTGCGCGTGCCGGCGCCTCGACAATTGCCGAGCTCACAACCGCGGGCCGTCCGGCAATCCTCGTTCCGCTGCCGATCGCCACCGATGATCACCAGACCGCCAATGCGCGCGAGATGGAGGCGAGCGGCGGCGCGCGGGTGATCAAGCAGAGCCATTTCACCCCGGCTGAACTGGCGAAGCAAATGCAGAAGCTCGGCCTTGAGCCGGAAGCGCTGATGAATGCAGCCGGGCGCGCGCGCAGTGCGGGCTATCCCAACGCGACGCGCGATCTTGCCGATCTTGTCGAGCGGCTTGGCCAGGGGCTGGGCGGCGAGGCGATCCTGGTCGGCAAACCTGCCGGGTTGCACGTCGCTGCGGAAGGAGTGTCCTGATGCACGGCTTCGGAACCGATATCGGGATCATCCATTTCATCGGGATAGGCGGCATCGGCATGTCGGGCATTGCCCGTGTGATGCACAATCTCGGTTATACGGTGCAGGGATCCGACATCGCCGAAGGCCCGGCCGTGGAAGCGCTGCGCGAGAAGGGCATGACCGTGTTCGTCGGCCATAGTCCGGACAATCTGGGCGATGCGGCGGTGGTGGTAACCTCGACCGCGATCCAGCGCGGCAATCCCGAAGTCGAAAGCGCGCTCGAGCGACGTATCCCGGTCGTCCGCCGGGCCGAGATGCTCGCCGAGCTGATGAAGCTGAAAGCAACCGTTGCGATAGCCGGCACCCACGGCAAGACGACCACGACGTCGCTGGTCGCCGCAATGCTGGATGCGGGCGGGTTGGACCCGACGGTCATCAATGGCGGGATCATCAATGCCTATGGCGCCAATGCGCGGGTCGGCGAGGGCGACTGGATGGTCGTCGAAGCCGATGAAAGCGATGGCAGTTTCCTCAGGCTCGACGGCACGATCGCTATCGTCACCAATATCGATCCGGAACATCTCGACCATTATGGCTCGTTCGACGCGGTCAAGGACGCCTTTGTCGAATTTGTCGAAAATGTCCCCTTTTACGGCGTGGCTCTGCTCTGCCTCGATCATCCCGAGGTACAGGCGATTATTCCGCGCGTCCGCGACCGCCGGATCGTGACCTATGGCTTCACCGCGCAGGCGGATATCCGGGCCGAAAATATCACCGCGGAAAATGGCGGCAACCGCTTCGATGTCGCGGTGCGGGATCGGGACGGGGAGACGCGCCGAATAGATGGCATCTATCTCCCGATGGCGGGCCGTCACAATGTGCAAAATGCCCTGGCCGCCATCGGTGCGGCGCTGGAGCTCGGCATAGACGACGCGGTGATTGCGAAGGGCTTTGCCGAATTCGGCGGGGTGAAGCGCCGTTTCACCAAGGTCGGGGAAATCGATGGCGTGGCGGTGATCGACGATTACGGCCATCATCCGGTGGAAATCAAAGCGGCACTGGCGGCCGCGCGCGAGGGCAGTGCGGGCCGCGTATTCGCGGTCGTCCAGCCGCATCGCTATACGCGCCTGCGCGACTTGCTCGCCGATTTCGAGATTGCCTGCAACGATGCCGATTCCGTTTTCGTCACACCTGTCTATGCTGCCGGGGAACAGCCCATCGAGGGCATTTCAGCCGATACGCTGGTCGGCGGTCTCAAGGAACGCGGTCATCACTCGGCCCGCGCGGTTGCGGATGAGGCGGAACTGGCGGCAATGCTGGCCGGGGAAATCGAAAGCGGCGATATGATCATCTGCCTGGGTGCGGGCGACATTACCCGCTGGGCAGCACGGCTGGCGGACGGAATCGCGGAGGCGCGGACATGAACATGACGGACACCTGCACCGGGGTTCCTCCGCTCGAGGGGACGGTCAAACGCGGCGGCAGCCTGGCCGATTTCATCTGGTTTCGCTGCGGCGGTCCTGCGGAATGGCTGGTTCGTCCGACTGATATCGAGGACCTGTCCCAGTTTCTCAGCCAGCTCGATCCCGCCATATCGGTGCTGCCGGTCGGGGTCGGCTCCAATCTCATCGTGCGTGACGGCGGTGTGCGCGGCGTGGTCGTGCGCCTGCCCAAAAGCTTCGCCGAAATCGCCATCGAAGAGGGCAACCGCGTCCGTGCGGGCGGCGCGGCCATGGGCATTACGGTTGCGAGCAAAGCGCGCGATGCGGGGATTGCGGGCCTCGAGTTCCTGCGTGGCATTCCCGGCACGACCGGGGGCGCGGTGCGGATGAACGCCGGCGCTTATGGCCGTGAAGCGCAAGACATCCTTGTCGAGGCGACGCTCGTGATGCGCGACGGCGCGGTCGAGGTCTGGCCGCTTGAGCGGTTCGAATACAGCTATCGCCATTCCGCCGTTCCGGCCGGCGCTATCATCGTCGAGGCGCTGTTCGAAGGCGTGCCCGGCGATCCTGAAACGATCGGCGCGGAAATGGAGCGGATCGCGGCCGAGCGCGAGGCATCCCAACCGCTGCGTTCGCGCACTGGCGGATCGACTTTCAAAAACCCGCCCGGCGGAAAGGCCTGGCAGCTTGTGGATGCCGCCGGCTGTCGCGGGCTTACGATCGGCGGTGCGCAAGTCTCCGAAAAACATGCCAATTTCCTGCTCAATATCGGCGGGGCGACGGCTGCCGATATCGAAGCTCTGGGCGACGAGGTCCGCCGCCGGGTCTTCGAG
>JBPOET010000022.1:0-11703 GCA_051251675.1 Parasphingopyxis sp.
GGCTCCGCCCGTCGCGGCGGTCGAGTCCAGGTTGAAGCCCCCGGATTTATAGCCATGGGTGAAACTTGCGTAGATGTTGCCTAAGTCTTGGATGTTATACGAAATATTCCCCGTATAAATCAGCTCCTCATCGCTGAACCTATCGTCGAACGTCCTCGGCAACGGCAGGAACGCTGCCGCCGGAAGATCAGCCGGCGCGGTGAAAGGGAAACATCCCAACACGGCGAGTGTCGGTGCGAGCGCGCCTGGGATGGGAAAGGCGCCGGCTGGCGGGGCGCCGAGAATGTTGCTGGCAATTGCCGGGCAAATTGCATTGTTGGCATTGAGCTGCTGGAAAGCTCCGTCCTTGCTTTCGTCCGAATAGCGCAGGCCAACAGTGATCTCCAAACCTTCCGCCACTTCGAGCGTGTTATGGGTGAACAGCGACCAACTTGTGCTGCTCTGCGTAAAGTTGTTGAGCGTCGAGGTGCCGGCCGGGTCGATTCCTCCGGAGAATACCGTCAATGGATTCGCACCGAAAGCTCCGCGCGTTGAAGGAAAAAGAAGCGCGCCGACATGTTCGCCATAGTCCTCACCGAGAAGCGCGTAGACGGTCGAATCTATATCTTCATCCGAATAATATCCACCAATCAACCATTGAAGTGCGCCATCCAGGGCTTCCCCCTGCAGACGCAATTCGTGCGTCATGGTCTGGATCCTGGTTCCACTGGTTGGCGCTCCACCGGTGCTGAAGATGTCAAGCGACGTGAAGTCGGAGTCCGTCCTCGATCGCGATTCATAGTCCCGGTAAGACCCGATATAGATCAGATCCACACTGTTACTGATCGGGAATTCGATCTCGCCTGTTATCCCCCATTGCTCAATCCGACTGGTCGAAGCGAAACTTTCGGAGGAAATCCGGTCGTCGAGAGCGTCCAAGCCGGTGCTGGGAGCGAAATTACCGCCAGTGGGGCCAAGTCCGACACGGGCGAAGATTCCGCCTGTCTCAAGCCCCGACCTCTGGAGTTCCACCGCGTTGCAGCAGTTGCCGCTGACTTCGGAATAGTCCGCAATCAGCCGAATATTGAGACCGCCCCTGCCTTCGTAACCCAGCTGGCCGCGCACAATAAACTGATCGAGGCTATTGGACTGACCGATGACCCCCGTGCCGTCGACGACGTCGACATAACCGTCACGTTCTCGGTAAGCACCCGTAAACCGCAGGGCGAGCGTATCGCGGACGACCGGCACGTTCACCGCGCCCTGGATGCTCATCAGGTCGAAATTCCCGTAGCTGGCGTTCACGAACCCGCCGAATTCCGTAACATCGGGGCGCCGCGTCGTGATATTCAATGCGCCTGCCGAGGTGTTCCGCCCGAACAGAGTGCCTTGCGGACCGCGCAGCACTTCGAGACGTTCGATATCGACAAATTCGGAAAGCGCTACGCCAGCACGCGACTGGTATGCGCCATCGATGAAGATCCCGACAGCGGATTCGAAACCGATATTGTTCGACGTCGTGCCGACACCTCGAATCCGAAACACATTGGTGCCCCCCGAAGTCTGCGCATTGGAACTTGAGAAGCTGGGAGAAACCTGAGCGAGTTGCGTAACGTTCACAACACCTTGCCGTTCCAGCTGGACAGGACTCACCGCCGTCACCGCCATGGGGATGTCCTGAACATCTTCAGCACGCCGGGTTGCCGTAACAATGATGACGTTGCTGGTGTCCACAGCGTCATCGGATTCGGTTTGCGCAAAGGCCGGCGTCGTCAGAACCGTACTGCAAAGCGAGGCAGCAATTATCTTTCGATGCAGTGTCATTTTGTCTCTCCCCAGTTTTTTTAACTCTATTCTGTTGTTTGAATGTCTGGTGTGCGGCCTCTTGGACGCAGTATCGTCTTGAAAATCGCGATATATGTCTGTCGAACCAGATCGATGGTGAGTTGCTGGTCGAACTTGCTCCCGGTCGCGATCACGCCGGGTTCGAATTGTGCGGAAACGGAAATCAGATAGTATGCGACTGTGCGCAGGTCATTTTCGAGCCAGGGCGAACCTGCGGCTTTCATAGCTCTCATATAGCGATCGGCGGTTTCGGCCTCATACCAGTCGAGAAGACTCTGCAGCGTTTCGTCAGACTGCGCGGCTTTCTGGAGCTCGATATCGTATCGGGTCCAGAAACCGGCCTTGCGCGTTTCAATCAGATATTGATCGATAAATTCGGCAAGGCGAGCATCGGCCGGAATATTGTCGGCAGTCCGGTCAAAAATTTCTAGCCTCAACCTTAGACGCTTTTCGAGCAGCAGGTGGAGGATCGAAATGCCACTCGGAAAATAGTCATAGATCGTGCCGACACCGACCGACGAAACCGCAGCCACCCGACGCATGCTAAATCTCTCGAAGCCATCGTCACACAGAACGCTGCGAGCGCCCTTGAGAATTTTGTCGCGGCTTTCCACGGACCGGTCTTGCTGCGGCGTTCTACGCAGGGAGGCCTTTTTCGGCTTTTTGTTCACTACCTGTCGCATTCCCTAGCCCAAAAGAAATCTTGACTTCACGCTCTGCGCCATCACAAAACACGAACGATTGTTCGGATTTATTTGTAGATCGACCAGGACCGCCTGTAAAGCGGGTCGTCCAAACTGGCGGATGAAACGGCGTCGGTTGGTAAAAATGAGGAGAGGCCAAGATGATGAGATGGTTCACCAAGACAGTGCTGTTTTCGGCCACACTCGCCTGCGCTGCCTGCGCGCCACTCCCTCGGGCAACGCAATCGGCGGGAGCGCCGGGGGACAATGGATGGAACAGCTCTACGCTCGGCGATGGCGGTGTGTCCGACTTCTATCGCTATGACGATCCGATACTCACGGAGCCGGGAGTCGTGTTGCGCCAGGAACCTCTCGAGGAACACCAGTCGATCGAGGAAGCCGCCCGGAATATCCGTCTGCTCTACAGCTCGACCGACGGTTTGGATGGCGAAACCCGGCTCGCCGTGTCCGGCGTGCTCTTTATCCCGTCCGGCACTCCGCCGGAGGGAGGCTGGCCGCTTATGGCCTGGACCCACGGTACGGTCGGAATAGCCGATATATGTTCGCCGTCCTGGAATGGACGCCAACAGCAGGATGTGGACTATCTCGGATTCTGGCTGGACCAGGGTTTTGCGGTTGTCGCTTCGGACTATCAGGGGCTGGGAACGCCCGGAACCCACCCCTATCTCGCCACGCGACCCGCCGCATACAGCAATCTCGATATCATCCGTGCCGTGCAATCCGCCGATTTTCCGGTTTCGGACAGGGTCGTGCTGATTGGCCAGTCACAGGGTGCGGGTGCGGCGATCGCCACAGCCTCCTACGCGGCGAGTTATGCTCCGGAGATCGAAATTGGTGGAGTCGTGGCGACGGGCGTGCCGTATTTCTCGCCGGAAGGGCTTGTCGCGATCGGCGAAGCCCGCCCGCGCGACCGCCCCGACCCGATGTTGAGCTATAATTTCCTTGCGATGACATTGGTTGAGCAGATCGATCCGAACTTCGTGATGTCCGACTATATTTCCGAGGAAGTGTGGCCGGTTGCCCGCCAGGTCCAAAACTCCTGCCACAGAGACGTTAGGGGTAGGCTCATGGAGGCGGGCGTAACATACAATCAGACCTTCAGACGTTCGCCTTCCGCTGCTTTGATCGCCGCGTTCGAGCGCATGGGATTTCCCGATATGCAGTTCGGGGCACCGGTGTTTTTGGGAACTGGTGCGTTGGACAGGGACACACCGGCGCGCATGCAGGCGTCGTTCGCGCGCAATGCCTGTGCAGCGGGATCGACTATCGAAGCGCATCTCTATCCCGATCTCGACCATCGCGGCGTTGTCTTGGGCTCGCGGCCCGATTCGCTGCCCTTCGTACAGGCCGCCTTCGCTGGCGACGAAATATCAGGCAATTGCGACAATCTGCCATTTCGATAATGGTGCGCGCCCTGCCGGGCGATAACGGCGCTCTTGTGTCTGGGCGATGAAGACGAGCAAGCCAGCTGAGACAGCGCCCGCTTTGGGCGCACGGCCGACATGCCGGACTGCCTATGAAACGCACGACGTGGCCAAACGACGCTAGAACCGCTTGCCAGTTCGCTGCCACTGAAAGGCGGAGATTTCCGCAGGAGTGCAAATGGTCGGGGAGAGAGGATTCGAACCTCCGGCCCCTGCCTCCCGAAGACAGTGCTCTACCTGGCTGAGCTACTCCCCGACCGGTGCGTCCGGTCCGCAGCGATGCGGACCCACCGGGAGACAGACGCGGCTCTATACGGGCGTGATGCGCGGCTTTCAACTGCTGTTTCGCGACCCCTGCCCCAAAAAAGCGCGAGACCGGGAATCACGCGCGGCCCGGGCGCTCCGCCCGGAAGCGCGCCACAAGCGCCAGAAGATCGGCCCGTGCCATGGAGCCTTGCGAAGAATTTCTCACGATGGCGGGCGGTTTACTCCGCCGCTTCGGCCATCTCAACCGTTTGCGGACCGCGGATCAGTCCGCCCGGAAAAGCGCCCGTCATTTCACCGTTCCTGAAGGTCACTTTGCCCGACTTGATTGTCGCGGCATAGCCGGATGCCTTCTGCAGCAGCCGTTTGCCGCCCGCGGGCAGATCGAAAGCGAGCCATGGCTTGCCGAGCGCGATCTTGTCCATATCGATCACGTTGATATCGGCGAGATAGCCGGTAGCGAGAACACCGCGATCGTCCAGCCCATAGAGCCGCGCCGTATCGTGGCACTGCCGCTTGATCGCGTTTTCCAGCGTGATCCTGTTGCCGCGCTTCCGGTCGCGGACCCAGTGCTGGAGCATGAAGGTCGGGGAAGCAGCGTCGCAGATGGTGCCGCAATGGGCGCCGCCGTCGGACAGCGAGTTTACCGTGTCCTCGGCATGCTGGAGCGGCTCGAGAAAATCGAGATTGCCTTCGGCATAATTGAGAATCGGAAAATAGATGAATCCCTTGCCGTTGTCCTTCATCAGAAGGTCGTACGCATATTCGGCGGGCTCCATTCCAGCCGCTCCGGCTCGGGCAAGGATCGTCGCATCCTGCGGCGGCTCGTAGTCGAAATCCTCGTCCATCTCGAAAAACATGCCCCAGCCATTGGCGACAATCATCAGCAGTTCGAGCAGGTCGCTCTCGGGATAGACGCTTTCTTCCGCCAGCAACTTCGCCTTGAAGGCAGGATCCTTCAGTTTTTCCAGAGCCTGTTCCCAGGGCATATCCTCCAGCGGCTGCCAGCTCGGCTTGAACTTGAACGGATGGACCGTCCCCTGCCAGGCCATGATAATGCCATTGCCGCGCAGCGCGATCTGGGCGACGATATTGGCGCCATTGTCATTCTCGGCGCGCATCGTTGCGATCTGCTCGTCGAGCGGCAACTCCTTGGCGATCGACTGGAGGGCGGCGAAGGTTACCGGTAGCCCTGTTTCCCGGGAAAGCGCGCCCATCCATTCAAACTCGTTCCACTCGCGCTTCAAATCGCTGGCCATTTCGAAAACACCATGGCCGACACGGCCCATCGCCCGGCCTATCTCGACCAGCTCTTCCGCGGTCGCCGTCGTTCCCGGCACCAGTTCGCCATCGACAGATTTGTGGAGCACGGTGCGGCTTGTCGAGAAACCGAGTGCGCCGGCGCGCACGCCCTCCTCGACAATGCGGCCCATCTCGGCGATCTCGTCTTCGGTCGGCACGACGCCGGGCTGTTCGCGGTCGCCGAGCACATAGGCGCGCACCGCGCCGTGCGGCACATGCGTCGCGACATCGACGGTCCGCGGCATTTCTTCGAGCGCATCGAGATATTCCGGAAATGTCTCCCAGTTCCAGCGCATTCCCTCGGCGAGCGCCGTACCGGGGATGTCTTCCACACCTTCCATCAGGCCGATCAGCCAGTCATGCCGGTCGGGTTTGGCCGGTGCGAAGCCGACGCCGCAATTGCCCATGACGACGGTGGTAACACCGTGCCAGCTCGAGGGAGCCATCTCCTGATCCCAGGTCGCCTGGCCGTCGTAATGGGTGTGCACGTCGACAAAACCGGGCGCGACAATCTTGCCCGCTGCATCGATCTCTTCGCGGCCCGCTTCGGCGACCTCTCCGATCTGGGTTATGGTATCGCCGTCGATGGCGACATCCGCCGTAAAAGGCGCACCTCCGAATCCATCGACAATGGTGCCGCCGCGAATAACCAGATCGTGCATAGAATCCTCTCCTTTACGTCTCCGTAAAGGGCCATAGCCTATTTTCGGCTGGCGATCATCTTTTGACCGCCGTGAATGTTAATCGGGGATTTCGCCCCGGAAATCCGCCACGCACCGAACGCGCCGGACGACCGCACGCCGGATCAGTCGCCGCGCGCCGCCATCATCTGCTGGATAGCGACGAATTTCTCGCGCGGGCTTCCCTCCCGGGCACGCTCGGCTTCCGCTTCCTCGATCTTTTTCCAATCCCTGAATGTCACGACATCGACATCGCGCTCGGCAAGCAGGGCGTCCAGACCCGCGCGCCCCGCCTTGCCCGAGCCATCGCCGATATCCGCAGCGATCAGGTCGACAACGGAATAGCCGTCGGGACGGTTGGTTCCGATCGTACCTGTTGGCCCACGCCGCGCCCAGCCGACACAATACAGGCCCGGCATGATGCGGCCCTCGTCATTGGCAAAGCGCCCGCGGCCATGTTCGAACGGAACGCCTTCAATGGGCGGTGTACGATAGCCGATACAGGTAACGACCATGGAAGCGGGGATGGTATAGGTTTCCCCGGTTCCATGGCTGCGAAGGTCGGCATCGAGCTCAGTCCGCTCGACAACGACCCGCTCAACCTTGCCGTCTCCTTCGATCCGGACGGGCGATGCAAAGAAATCGAAATCGATCTCGATGCTCTTGTCCGCCCGGAAGGATTCGGGGATCGCCGCAAATTCGCGCAGGAAGGTTACGGACTTTCTCATGCCCGGTTCGAGCAACGCATCGGCGCCCTCCTCGGGCAGGTCGGCCCGGTCCACTCTCGGCGCCGCCCTTTCCAGCCGGCCAAGCTCGCCCAGTTCCTTCGGAGTCATCGCAATCTGGTGCGGGCCGCGGCGGCCGAGCAGGGAAATATGCTGTGTCCTCGCCTTTTCGAGCTGTTCATAGGCATGCAGCACGATATCGGAGCCGGCGAATTCGTCGGGCGTTTTCGACAATACGCGCGCAACATCCAGGGCGACATTGCCATTACCGATAACGACGACATGGGTACCATCCAGCGGCGGATCGATCTCGGCAAAATCCGGATGCCCATTGTACCAGCCGACAAAGGCTGCACTGCCGAATACGCCCGGCAGATCCGCGCCCGGAATTTCGAGCGCCCGGTCATTGGGCGCGCCCGTCGCCAGGATCACCGCGTCATAATGCGCCTGAAGCTCTTCGATACTGACCTGCTCGCCAACCGTGAGATTGCCGACGAACCGCACATTCTCGTTCAGCGCGACCTTCTCATATCGCCTGGCGACATTCTTGATCGACTGATGATCGGGCGCGACACCGAAACGGATCAGCCCGTATGGCACCGGAAGCCGGTCGATCATATCGACACACACATCGTCTCCGAAAAGCTTCTGCGCTGCCTCCGCAGAATAATAGCCCGCCGGTCCGGAGCCGATAATCGCGATATGGCGCATCAGCGCATCCCCCCGCCCATTGTTTGCCGGGATGCTAACGCGCTGGGCGGTCGAGGCAAGCCAAAGGAGTGTCCGCCCTGTTGGTTGCATGCGGCATTTGAGGATCGGCTCATTCCTGCGCCTATCCGGGCGGCCCGGATCTCTGTCTGAAGGCGGGCAGGCCTGGCGATCCGGACAATTGCCATAAACCGTGATCGTGATCACCGCCTGTTAAGGTCCAGCGGGGCAATATGGTGCCAGACGAAACATTGATTTCCGGCCCTTTGGCCGTTAGTTGGGGCTATCTCCCCGGAGGATGAAAAATGGTTAAGATTCAGCGCAAAACGAACCTTTTGGTCGGTGCGCTCATGATCGCACTCGTTGCCCAACCCGTATCGGCCTTCCAGTTCGGCGGCATATTGGGTGGGCGGTCGTCCAGTTCGAGCGAAAGCCAGAATAATTGCGACTCGATCGGGGAATCCGCCGGTCGCTCGGTATTAGGCGGCCTGCTGGGAAGCGCCGCGCGTTCTTTGGGAATCCCGACCTTCGTCCCCTCTGCGCAATTTTCCGATGTGCTTGCGACGGAGATCGCCTGCCGGCTCGACGAAGATGAACAGCAAAAGGCGGCCGACGCGACAGTGGAGGCGACGCGCAGCGGCGAAGTGGGCTCCACCGCCAACTGGTCCAGCGATTCGCGCCGGGGCGTGCGCGGATCATCGACAGTGACGGGCCGTACACAGCGCGCCGGTGGCGCCGATTGCCTGCAAGTCACTGATGTTATCATCGTCGATGGCGAAGAGACGACCGTACCCAAAACAATGTGCCGCGTACCACCGCAAACCCGCTATGTATTGGCGGCCTGACCGATGAACCGTCTTCAAACCCTTTTCGCGATCGGCGCTTCCATGCTGTGCGCAAGCGCCGCGCCAGGCCAGCAGACGGATTCTTCCAATCCCACATGCCCTGCCGAGCCAAATTGGGCCGCCAACCAGATCATGGAGCTTACGCCGCTCGATCGCGGCGATCACCGGGTCTTGCTGGCCGAAGGGATGATCACGGCGGGGCTCGCCGACCGGCTGCGCGAAGCGCTCGACGCCGACGATACGATTTCGGAAATCTGGCTGCGCTCGCCCGGCGGCGACGCCTATGCCGGGAACGAGGCCGGCCGGATGCTGCGAACCAACTATCCGGGCATCGTCACCCGCATTCCGGCGGGTTGGGCCTGCTTTTCAGCCTGCAATTTCGTCTTCATGGGCGGACAGCTCAGGGTGGTGGAACCCGGCGGCCAGTTCATGGTCCATATGTTCACCCATACCGGTAACCGGGACGTTGTCCGGCAGGAAGTAGAAGGCGGGACCGACAGCGCCATCGATTTCATCGCCGATATCGAGCAATCGAGTGCGCAGCTTGCGACCGAGGATAACGACTTCCTGATCCGGATGGGTGTCTCCCGCAGACTGCTCCGCGAGGTCATGTACGCCACCCAGGCGGTCGGCGAAGGTGAAACCCGCCGCTGCCTGACGCAGGACGAGGCGTACGACTATAACGTGGCCAATATCCGCGAATAGCCAGCGTCACGGCCAATCCCGCATGAGATAGCGATCCCGGCAGGCCTTCCTAGTGTGGAGACAGATGGTCGAGCAGATCGTGGACAACAGCCTCCGAGCCGAGAATCCTGTTGTGGCCATGGCCCTGGGTACGGACCAGATGCGCCTCGGGCCAGATCCGCGCGATCCTGTCCCCGTCGCCGGGACGCACAACCTTGTCGTCGCTGTCATAGGCAATCATCAACGGGGCATCGGCGTCGCGTTCCCATGCCATGCCATTTTCCAGATCCGTCCAGCTGCACGAAAACTGATCCGCGATCATGGGCTTGATCCGGTCTAGCACGGGTTCGGGCGCACCCATTGCCCGCATGCGCTCGATCGGCACATAGGGCAGGAAAGGCGCTGCCAGACAGGCATAACGGTCTGCCCGGATGCCATGGGTCCGGCGCCCGCGCATGATCGCCAGGGCCCCTGCCGAATGCCCGACCCATGCATAGGGCGTTTGCCCTATATGATGCTGCAGGGCCGCGGCATCCTCCATGAAACGGTCGAAACCCATCTCGCCATCGCCGGATTCTCCGTGCGATCCGGCATCGAAGAAAACAACGCGAAAGCCATGCCCCGCCAGAAGATGCGCGAGACCGCTCATCTGCGCCCCTCGGCCGCCCCAGCCATGAACGAGAAAGACAAGCGGCCCTTCGCCGATTTCCCAGCCGGCAAGCGCATCTCCGACGCCGAAACGAAAAGCGGCGCATTCCGCCAGTCTCGATGCATCCTCGTCCCGTAGAGGCAGCCCGGCGGCACGGTCGCTGCGCAATTTCGCATAGAGCGAGTTGGCCATTTCTTCGACCTGGCGAGTGGATGTTCCCCCTTTCCCGTCTGACTGATCCCGTGTGGCGCTTTCCATATTGTTCCCTTTCCATGTCATTGACAGCGACTCGTGAAAGCTCAATATAGACCAGTCAATATAATTATCTGAGGAGAAGGGAGCCGCCATGGCGCCGCCACAGAAACACAAAATTGCGATTGTCGAAACGGCGATGAACCTGTTCCGGAAGAACGGCTATGCCGCTACCGGCCTCAACGCCATCGTCGAAGCGAGCGGCGCGCCCAAGGGATCGGTGTATCACTATTTTCCGAAAGGCAAGGCGTCGATAGCGGAAGCCGCGGTACTGCTGGCGGGCGAGCGGACAGCCGCGACGCTCGACGCGCTTTGCACCAAAGCAGGCAGCACGGGCGAGGCGATTGTCGGGCATGCGGAGCTGCTTGCACAGTGGATGAAAAAATCCGGATTTCGCGACGGTTGCCCGATCACCACCACCCTGCTGGAACTGTCCCCCGCGGACCGCGCGGTTACGGCTGCGGGCCGGACTGCATATACGCAGCGTATCGACCGTCTCGCACGGCGGCTGATGGACGACGGTTTCGATGCGCTCCGGGCCCGGGATCTGGCGACCCTGTGCACATCGGCGTTGCAGGGCGCCCTGATCCAGTCCCGCATCGAGCAGAGCGGGCGGGCGCTGCTGGTAACGGCCCAGGAACTGGCTGCGCTTCTGGACAATGAAACGGACGACCGGAGCGCCATCGCCGGGCGGTAACCGCGCGGATATCCGCCGCCGGCTTCCGCGCATTCGCCTGCAAGTGATTGCTGTGTGCGCTGCCCGTGCTAAAGGGCGCGGGAAATGACAGAGCTTAGCCATATCCGCAATTTTTCGATTATCGCCCATATCGATCACGGGAAGTCGACCCTTGCCGACCGCCTGATCCAACAGACGGGCGGGCTGACCGAACGCGAAATGTCCGAACAAGTCCTTGATAACATGGACATCGAGAAGGAACGCGGGATAACGATCAAGGCCCAGACCGTGCGCCTCGACTATACGGCGCGCGACGGGCAGACCTATGAGCTCAACCTCATGGACACGCCCGGCCATGTCGACTTCGCCTATGAAGTCTCCCGCAGCCTCGCCGCCTGCGAAGGCGCGCTGCTCGTCGTCGACGCGGCGCAGGGCGTCGAAGCCCAGACGCTCGCCAATGTCTACCAGTCGATCGAGCATGACCATGAGATCGTGCCCGTCATCAACAAGATCGACCTCCCCGCCGCCGAGCCCGAACAGGTCCGCGCGGAGATCGAGGAGGTCATCGGCATCCCGGCCGACGAAGCCGTGCTCGCCAGCGCGAAAACCGGCGAGGGCATCGCCGAAATCCTCGAGCAGATCGTCCTCAAGATCCCGCCCCCCTCTGGAGACCGCAACGCCCCGCTGAAAGCCATGCTCGTCGACTCATGGTACGATCCCTATCTGGGCGTCGTCATCCTTGTCCGCGTCTATGACGGCGTCCTCAAAAAGGGCCTGCCGATCAAGTTCATGGCCGCCGGCACCCAGCATCTGGTCGACCGGGTCGGCTGCATGCGCCCCAAGATCGAGCAGCTGGACGAGCTCGGCCCCGGCGAGATCGGCTTCATCACCGCGCAGATCAAGGAAGTGGCGGACACGGCGGTCGGCGACACGATCACGACCGTCAAGAACCCCGCGCCGCAGGCC
>JBPOET010000220.1:0-4106 GCA_051251675.1 Parasphingopyxis sp.
GGTCGATATTCCCGCCGGCCGCGAGGTCGATATCCCCGCCCGCGGCGGCATCGGTTCCGAAAATGTCGGCACTGGCGCCGATGTCGATCAGATCGTCCGCATCGATGCTGCCGATTTCGACATTCACGCCGAAGATGGAGATATTGGTCGCGCCTGACGTGGCGCCCAGGAATACGTTGCCGCTCGGGGCGAGCAGGATGATGTCGTTGCCTGAAGAGACGTTGACCTGGCCGAAAGCGATATCCCCGCCGGCATCGATATTGGCGTCGCCCACGCCTTGGCTGAACGTACCGACATCGATGCTGCCCGGAACGGAATAGCCGCCTTCGAGCCCGCCGCCCATATTCGCAACGGTCGTCAATTCTCTGCCGGCGAATATGCCCGCCGCAAAAATATCGCGGGCCACCGTGATACCGACATCGTTGGCGCTGCTCAGACTACCCGTGCCGAGCAGGCTGCCGCTGGCCGCGGAAATTTGCAGCAGATCGCTGCTGATCGTGGCGGCGCGCAGTTCGATATCGCCTTCGGTCGATTCGAACAGAATTTCCGACGATCCGTCGAAGGTCGAGACGATACCGTCCGTGCCGACAACAAGATCGCGGCGCGTCGTGATCAGGATGGCATTCGCGGCGACGGAGCCGCCTTCGATAGTCGCGCTGATCGGAACGCCGGACTGGCCGATTTCAACCCGATTGTCCGCGCCAAGCGTTCCAAGGCAGATATTGCCCTCCAGGCAATTGGCGCTGAGCAAACCGGCATCGTCGGACTGGACCACGCCGTTGGGCGGCGCGTTGTTGACATCGGTGCTGATCGAGCTGGCATTTATGGCACCGCCGAGCCCGTCGATCGCATCGGCGTTGAGGACGACCGCCGTATTCGTCGCTTCGAGCGTGCCAGCGACAATGATCGATGAAATCGGGGTCAAAATCGGCGAGAGGAGGCTAAGGCCGAGCCCGCCCGCATTCAGGTTTACGATGGCCTGGTCGTTAAAGGGATCGGAAGGATTTGGAGCCGTGCCGGGATTGACGCCGGCACTAATCGTTGCGCCACTTTCGACAATGATGTCGTCGCCGGTTTGCACCTCGACCCGATTATCGGCGCTGGTTGTCGAACCGTTCCGGAATATCGCGTTGCCTCCGGCAAACACCCGCACATTGCCGGTTGAACTGACCGTGCCGGTGATCGCCGCATTATACTGCGGGTCATAAAGCGGACTGGTGGGGTCGTCGTCCGACCCGGCGTCGATCCGGATTACCGCCAGTGGCCCGCCTGTCACGGCGCCATTGCCGAGCGTCGCGTCCTGGCCGGCGGAAAGGTCGATCCGGCCAAAGGCTGTCAGGTCCGCTGCGGAAGCATCGCCTTCAGTTCGGATGTCTGTCACGTCACCAGAGGCAATCCGCGATCCGGCCATGGCGTTGAAATCACCCTGCGCGGCTGCGGTGAACGCGCCGGCGATATCGAGGGAATCTGTCGGCGCGCCGTTGTTGCTATGGCTGACCAGGATGGAGGCGCCGCTGGTAACGTCCATATTGCCGCCGACCGTCATCTGCCCGTCGCCGTCGAACGCGAATTCCGCATTGCCGCCGACATTGATGGTAACGTCGCCCGCAACGGCAATCGGGCCGCTATTTGCGGACATGAAAAAGCCGCTCGTTGCTCCACTTGAACCCGTCAGCGCGCTGGCGGTCAGCGAATCCATGGTGATAAGCCCGGCCGGGTCGGTCGACGTATCGACAATGTCTATACGGCCGCCAAAGCTGGAGCCGCCAAGCGTGCCCGTGCCGCCGGTTCCGTCGGCCAGCATCGATGTTGCACCCAGCATTATGATGCCGGGGCTGCCTTCCTGAACTTCGATAACCGGGTTGCCGCCCGTACCATCGCCGCCATTGCCATCCGCGCCGATCTGGACGACGAAGTCCGTGCCGCCTGTGCCACCATTGCCGCCGGTTCCGGCGCCCGTCAGGGTGATATCGTCCGCTGTGATCGTGCCGCCCTGGGCGAGCAGGGTTGGCGAGCCACCTGTGCCGCTGCCGCCATCGCCGCCATCGCCGGCTATACCGCCGCCGACCATATCGATATTGCCGCCCGTGCCGCCGGTTCCTCCGGTGCCCGTGCTGGAAACGACAAAACCGGAACCGGCGATTGTCATGGTTCCGCCGGTCCGTGCGACCAGTTCGGAACTGCCGCCTGATCCGTCGCCGCCATTGCCGCCATCGCCGGCAATGCCGCCCAAGCCGAATGCAGTGGCGCCGCCGTCACCGCCATTGCCGCCGGTTCCGTCGGATTCGAGAATGACGAAAGTGATCGGAATGGAGCCGTTCGCGCCGCTAACCTCTATCCGGGCCACGCCGCCCGATGCGGTGCCGCCATTGCCGCCATTGCCGCCGATCCCATCCGAAAAACTGCCATTGCCGCCGGTGGCGATGGCCCGCACGGTCGGATCGTCCAGCAGGACCTGGGCATTGTTTATGTTCAGCGCCGCTGTGCCGCCGAATGCGTTGCCGCCATCGCCGGCATCGAGACCGCTGCCGCCCGCTCCGCCCACGCCATTGGCTTCGACAGTATAAGACGGGCTAGTAAGATCGTCCTGATTGAGATTGATCGTCGCATTGCCGCCGATGCCGTCGCCACCTGCGCCGCCATCGTCGACGGCATCGCCAACCGATATGCCGAAATTGCCGCCGCCGCTACCGCCCGTGCCGGTCGATTGCGCGGTCAATGTGCCAAAGCTGATCGTGCCGGCCGTGTTGTTGAAGGTTGCATCGCCGCCCGTGCCGCTGCCGCCATCGCCGCCGGGGCCACCGTCCAGCCCGCCGAACGATTGCCCTGCGCTACCGCCATCGCCGCCGAACCCGTCGGTTGCGACAAGCACGATGGAGGAATCGATGGTGGCGTTGCCATCCAGGTCGAACGTCGCGGTTCCGCCGAGGCCGTTACCGCCGCTGCCGGCATCGGCGCCATCCCCGAACCCGCCATTGCCACCGGTGCCGTTCGAGGCGACGGTGAGCGTGCCGGTAATGGTGAGCGATCCGTTGATGGCGTTGAACGTTGCCGCACCGCCAAAACCGTTTCCGCCATTGCCCGCGCCGATCCCCAGATCGCCGTCGCCGGTGCCGCCGGCTCCGCCAAACCCATTGGCCGATACTGTCAGGTTGGCGACCGTCGCGGTGCCGCCGTTGAGATTGAAGGTAACCGTGCCGCCGGTGCCGTCTCCGCCATTTGCGCCCGGGTCGACGGGCAGGGCGAAGGGCATGACGCCGATCGGCCCGAAGCCGGCGGGGCGGCTACTATAGTCGATTTCGAAAAGGGAAAGGGCGGCGAGAGCGGGAACGGTTATGACATCGCCGCCACCCGGTCCGCCTGACCCATTCGCGCCGATCTCGAAATTGTTCGCGGTGAATGTTCCGTCGATCAGGTCGAAAATCACCTGGCCGCCGAAGCCGAGGCCGCCTTCGCCAACCGGCTCTGCTCCGCCGCCTTCGACATCGAACTGCACGGAGCCGTCGGAGTTGGCGAAAACATTTGCAAAACTCATCGTTCCGGCGTTGCGGACCCGATAGGTGATCGTGCCTCCTGTGCCGAGGCCGCGATTGGCGAGATCGGTCGGGTCGGAATTCGAATTGCCGACACCGCTGGCATCGACGAAGCTTGAGCCGCCTATCTGAATGGTCCCGCCATTGGCGTCGAACACTATGGATCCACCCCGGCCGGTAGCACCGTCGCTGGCAGTGGTCGCATTGGCGTTGACGTTTATCGTCGCAAAGCCGTCTCCCACGATCTGACCGCCGCCGGTCGACGTGATCGCGATCGACCCGCCGGCTGCGGCATCTGCAGGGTTTGACCCGCCAAAATCGCCGAGCTGGGAGAAGGCGTCCAGGGACAAGTCGTCAAAGGTCAGGCTGGCACCATCGGCGAGGATGTCGATCGTTCCCGCCTGGTTCTCGACACCGAGATTGCCGCCCGATGCGGAGGTCGAAATGTCGAGAGAGTCGCCAATATCCAGCGTTGCGCTGTTGCGTACAGTCAGGCTGGCACTGCCGGCCGTTGCCAGCGATGTCTGGCCATTGGTCTGGGCGTCGACGCGAAGGCTATTGGCAATGGTGAGC
>JBPOET010000221.1:0-4035 GCA_051251675.1 Parasphingopyxis sp.
GCATTGCGCAGGATGGTTTTGTCTGGATGTCCTGGCCGAAAAAGGCTTCCAAAGTCC
This sequence comes from Parasphingopyxis sp., assembly GCA_051251675.1. Lineage (GTDB taxonomy): Bacteria > Pseudomonadota > Alphaproteobacteria > Sphingomonadales > Sphingomonadaceae > Parasphingopyxis. Next base: position 58 of record JBPOET010000221.1, read on the forward strand.
CGACGGATATCAGCGAAGATGCCATTCGCACGGTAGCATTGCCTATGGGGCTGGTCGATATCAAGGTTTGCGCCGTCGATGAAATTTGGTCGGGCCTGAAGCTGGTGATCCGCAAAGAGCTGCGCACATGATCCTGTGTGTAACCCGATGCGCCCGGTTTCCGAACAGGTCGTCATCGGGACATCTTCTGCCGGGGAGGCTGCAATGATCGAAGCAATCAATACATGGTTTCTGAGCCTTGGCGCGGATTATGGAGTGAATCCCTACATCTTCGGCGGCATCTATGTGGGGGCGATCCCCTTCTTTCTGGCCACGGTCGGGTGGATGGTTCGCCGGAAACGCCAGGGCCTGCCGATCACCTTCCAGCTTATCATCGCAGGTTTCCTGGCGATGTCCGCCTATATTTATCTGATTTTTGCCGGTCAGAATCTGGCCTGGTGGGTCTATGCGATAATCGCGCTTCTGGTGCTTTACAGTATCTGGTCGCTGATCAAGAAAGCGCGCGAGCCGGCAAACGAACCAAACGGCGCATAGCGCGGCGTTCCCACTTAAAGAGATTGCGCGGTGTGGCAGGAACGCGGTAGTTGCGTTTGGTGGAAACAAGGAAACGTATTGGCCGCAAACGGCTCAGGGAACCAGTCGAGATCGGATGGTGCGAGCTTGTCGACCTGCCCGATCTCGGGCTGTTCGGCATGCATGCGAAGATCGATACCGGCGCACGTACTTCGTCGATCCATGCTACGCGCATCCGGACCTTTGAGCGCGATGGCGAGGAATGGGTCCGTTTTCATTCGCCGCGCTCGGCAGGCCATGGCCCGCAGGATTGTGAAGCGCGGCTGATCGAACGGCGGCTTGTTACCAGCTCGAACGGTAGCCGGCAAAACCGCTACGTCATAGGGACGACGGCCCGGCTCGGTCCATTGACCTGGCAGGCTCAGATAACGCTTGCGAATCGCGCGACAATGGCGTTTCCGGTTTTGGTCGGACGCCGAGCATTGAAACGCGGTTTTCTCGTCAACAGCGGCAAGAGATGGTTGCTCGGCAAACCACCCAAAGAGGAAGGCATGACATGAAAATCGCAATGCTTGCGCGCAATCCCAAGCTTTATTCGCATCAGCGCCTGGTTGAGGCGGCGGAGGAGCGCGGCCATACGATGCAGATACTGAATACCCTGCGCTGCACGATGAACATTACGTCGCACCGGCCGTCGATCCTTTACAATGGCGAGACGCTGACCGGTTTCGATGCGGTGATCCCGCGGATCGGCGCATCGATCACCCATTACGGTCTTGCCGTGCTGCGCCAGTTCGAGATGATGGGAGTTTGGCCGCTCAACGAAAGCGTCGCGGTGGGGCGCTCGCGGGACAAGCTGCGCTCGATGCAGATTTTTGCCAAACACGGCCTTGGCCTTCCGGTTACCGCCTTCGCGCATGATCCCAAACAAACTGACGAAGTACTCAAGATTGTCGGCGGCGCTCCGGCGGTGATCAAGCTTCTGGAAGGGACGCAGGGCATTGGTGTCGTGCTCGGCGAAACCGCCAACTCCGCCAAATCCGTGATCGAGGCTTTTCGCGGCCTGAACGTCAACATCCTGGTGCAGGAATTTATCAAGGAAGCCGGATCCAGCGATATCCGGATTTTCGTCGTCGGCGGCAAGGTCGTCGCCGCGATGATGCGCACCGGGGCGGAAGGCGACTTTCGCTCCAACCTCCATCGCGGCGGTACGGCGAAGATGGTCAAGATTACGCCGGAAGAACGCTCGACTGCTGTGCGTGCAGCCAAGGTGATGGGACTCAATGTTGCAGGCGTCGACATATTGCGTGCCAATCACGGTCCCGTGATCATGGAAGTGAACAGCTCGCCGGGGCTTGAGGGTATCGAAAATGCAACCGGCAAGGATGTCGCCGGCATGATCATCGAATTTATCGAAACCAAGGCCAGACCCGGCAACACCAAAACGCGCGGCAAGGGATAGCAGGCCTGCCGCCTAGAGAAGTTCGTCCTCGTCGAGCATCACATCAGACAGGATCGTATCGGTGATTTCGTCGACCCGGTCGGCGACCGTGTCGAACCGCTTGACCTCGGCGATATGGATCAGCGCATCGCCCTGATTGACGATCGGCAGAGTGGAATGGCCGATTATGATGCCGTCGATGGGGCTGCGCACGATTTCTTCCTCGTCGCCGGCCGGATCACCCACCTTTGCCAGGGCCTGGTCTTGCGACACGATCGTGCCGGCATGGGCCGTCAGATTGGCGATACCGCCGCGCGGCGCCCGAACCCAGGTGCTGCGTGTCGAACGTGCTGGTGTCGGCAGCTGTTTTTCCAGTCGTTTCGAATGGATCATCCCCATCGCGCACATGACCCGCATGACCCCGTTAACGCCTGTCCGGATCGAAAAATCGTCAAAGCGCAGTCCTTCTCCCGCTTCATACAGCAACATTTCGACACCGGCATCGAGGGCAATCTTGCGCAACGATTTTTCGCGCAAAGCTGATGTGATGACGGCGGGTGCGCCAAACGCGAAAGCCATTTCTTCGGATCTGGCGCAATTGGCGCTGATCCGAATCTGTGGCAGGTTCATCCGGTGGACGGCGGCGGAATGCAGGTCGATGCCGAAATCGCTGCGTTCAATGATCTCTGTACGAAACAGATGGGCAAGCTGCCCGGCCAGTGACCCGTTCGGCGAACCCGGAAAGGAACGGTTGAGATCGCGGCGATCCGGCAGGTAGCGGCTGTTGCCGACAAATCCGTACACATTGACGATCGGGACGCAGAGCAATGTGCCTGCCAGCGTCTTGGGCGATATCTTCTTGAGCAGCCGGCGGACGATCTCGACGCCGGTAATTTCGTCGCCATGGACGGCAGCACTGACGAACAGTACGGGCCCCGGCTTCCGGCCGTGAACGATACGCACGGGCAGAGACACTTCATTGCCGGACGAGACCCGGCTGATTGGCAACTCGAAGGCGCGCAGGCTGCCGGGAGCGACACTATCGCCTGCAAATTCAAAGGGGCTGGCCGTGTCGGAGTATGGATGGGGTTTCGATTGTTCGGTCATGGGCGATCCTTAAGGCGCAACGGTCTAGCCGGGAACGGGAAATCCCGCCAGCATGCTTGACACAACAGGGCGAAATTCCTATTTCACCCTCACTCCGAAGACACCGGTCTACCCGGCGGCGCGATTCGTGCGTCCGTCGGGTTCGTTCGTTTTCGGTTCATGAAGCTTTGAGATGGGCAGCTAGCCAAGCGGCCCGTGGAGCAGGAGAAACATAACGTGGCACGTATCGCAGGGGTCAATATTCCGACCCACAAGCGCGTCGAAATCGCGCTAACCTATATCCATGGTATTGGCCCGACAACGGCCAGTAAACTTACCGCGCAGCTCGGCATCCCGTCCGAGCGCCGCGTCCAGGACCTGACCGACGCCGAAGTCGTGCAGATCCGCGAGGCGATTGACAACGATCTTACCGTTGAAGGCGATCTTCGCCGCGAAACGGCGATGAACATCAAGCGTCTTATGGACCTCGCCTGCTATCGCGGGCTGCGTCATCGCAAAGGTCTTCCGGTCCGCGGCCAGCGCACACACACCAATGCGCGCACCCGCAAGGGCAAGGCCAAGCCGATCGCCGGCAAGAAAAAGTAGCGAATGTTTTTGCGCGCCGCATGAGCGGCTGCACTAAGCGTTCTTCCAGGATATTTAGGTAGGAATTGAAACCATGGCTCGCGAACCACAACGGGTAAAGCGCCGTCAAAAAAAGAACATCACATCGGGCGTGGCCCATGTGAACGCGACGTTCAACAACACGCTCATCACCATCACCGATGCCCAGGGCAATGCCATCAGCTGGTCCTCGGCCGGGATGATGGGCTTCAAGGGCAGCCGCAAGTCGACGCCTTATGCCGCGCAGGTCGCCGCAGAAGACGCCGGCAAAAAGGCTCAGGACCATGGCGTGCGCACGCTGGAAGTCGAAGTGA
>JBPOET010000222.1:0-4026 GCA_051251675.1 Parasphingopyxis sp.
ACCGGATGGCGAGAACGCCGCACAGCTCGCCATGCGCGCCAGCCTTGGGGCTCATCGCCACTGCGGGCATGCCGGTGAGCTTGCACAACCACTCGCCGAGCGTGTGGATCAGCTCGAAAGCGCCGCCCACCGTATCGACCGGCTGCAGCGGGTGGATATCGGCGAAGCCCGGCATCCGGGCCACTTTTTCGTTCAATCGCGGATTATGCTTCATCGTGCAGGAGCCGAGTGGAAAGAGCCCCAGATCGATCGCATAATTCTGGCGACTGAGCCGCGTATAGTGGCGCACAGCCTGAGGTTCGGAGAGTCCAGCCAGCCCGATTTCCTTGTGCCGGTCCAACCCGCCAAGTCGGCTCGTCACTGCGGGCGGCGTTTCGACATCGACACCCGTCGACGCCGTCGTACCGATTTCGAAGATCAGCGCCTCTTCCAGCATCAGCGCCTTGTTGCCGGTCCAGCTTTCGGCGACAGCTTCTGCGGGTTCTGGCCGGGTCGGGCGGCCTTCGCTGTTCATGTTCATGCCAGCACCTCCTCGAGCGCCGCCGCAAAGGCCGCGATATCCTCGTCGCTATTGGTTTCGGTGACGGCGACGACGAGGCCGCGATCCAGCCCCTCGCCGTCCGGATACAGCCGACCCAGCGAAACTCCGCCCAAAATTTGGCGGTCCGCCAGTGCGCGAGCGACCTGCCGGGCGTCCTGCGGCAACCGCAGGACGAATTCGTTGAAGAAGCTGCCATTGACCAGATCGACGCCGTCGATTTGCGCCAGGCGCTCCGCCGCCTGCACCGCGCGCGCGTGGTTTAAGGCGGCAAGGTTACGCAGCCCCTTCTCGCCCAGCAATGTCATATGGACGGAGAAGGCCAGCGCGCAGAGCCCTGAATTTGTACAGATGTTCGATGTCGCCTTTTCGCGGCGGATATGCTGCTCGCGGGTCGATAGCGTCAGCACGAAGCCGCGCTGCCCCGCGGCATCGACAGTTTCCCCCGCCAGCCGGCCCGGCATCTGGCGCACATGTTTCTCGCGACAGGCGAACAGCCCGACATAGGGCCCGCCAAAATTCAGGCCGACGCCGAGCGACTGGCCTTCGCCGACAACGATATCGGCTCCCATCTCTCCGGGGCTGCGGATGGCGCCCAGCGCAACCGGCTCGGTAACAACAGCGATCAAGAGAGCCTTTTTCGCATGACAGCGCTCGGCAAGCTCCGAAAGATCGTCGATATGGCCGAGGACGTTGGGATATTGCACGACCACCGCGCTCGTTTCGTCGTCTATACCGTCAAGCAGTCGCGCCATATCGTCGCCCGGCGCGCCATCGACCAGTTCGGGCAGCGCAACATCGAGCGCATCCTTGGTGAAACGCGCCATGGTCTGGCACACGGAAACATAGTGCGGATGGACGCCGGCGGAGAGTATCGCCTTGCTGCGCCGCGTGATGCGCCGCGCCATGACAATCGCCTCCCAACAGGCGGTGGAACCATCATACATGGAGGCATTGGCAACGTCGCAGCCATAGAGGCGCGCCACCTGGGTCTGGAATTCGAAAAGCGCCTGCAACGTCCCCTGCGCGATTTCGGGCTGGTATGGCGTGTAGCTGGTCAAGAATTCGCCGCGCTGGATCAGATGATCGACCGATGCCGGAATATGATGGCGATAAGCCCCGCATCCCAGAAAGAACGGCACATCGGCGGCGGATACGTTTTTCCGCGCCATCGCCCCCAAATCTCTTTCGACAGCGAGTTCGGTCGCATGATCGGGAAGGCCGTGGACCGGACCGTCAAGCCGCGCCTCTTCCGGCACATCGGCAAACAGTGCATCGATATCGCGGGCGCCGATCTTAGCGAGCATCGCCACGCGATCGGCAGGTTCAAGGGGCAGGTAACGCATTGCTGTTCTCCCCCCTCCCGTTTTCAGGGGAGGGGCTGTTCAGTTACAGACTGTCGACAAAGGCCTTGTACGCCTTGGCATCCATCAGGCCTTCGAGTTCGCTCGAATCCGAAAGGGACATCCGGAAAAACCAGCCATCCTCTTCCGGCGATGTGTTCACCAGGGCCGGCTCGTCAGCAAGGGCATCATTGCCTTCGAGAATCTCACCCGAAACCGGCGCGTAGACATCGCTCGCCGCCTTGACCGATTCGACCACCGCGGCGTCCGCGCCCTTTTCCAGCACGGTTCCGCTTTCGGGCACTTCGACAAAAACGATATCGCCGAGCTGCTCCTGCGCATAATCGGTGATCCCGATCGTCGCATGATCGCCTTCGATATCGATCCATTCATGGTCTTCGGTAAAATAACGGGCCATCGCAGGCTTCCCCCTATTGCTTTGGTTGACGGTGATAATTGTGCGGTATGAAAGGCATGGCGGTCACGATACCCGCAAACGCCTTGCCGCGCTGCTCGATTGCGATCGTGTTTCCGGGTTCGGCGAGGCCGGCGGGAACATAGGCCATGGCTATGGGCTGCCCGAGGCTCGGCGAAAAACCGCCGCTCGTAACCTTGCCCACGTCCCTGCCATCAGCGTCCACAACAAGCGCGCCTTCGCGCACCGGCTGCCGGCCGTCGATGACCAGCCCGACGCGCTTGCGCTCGGGGCCTTGCTCACGCTGCGCCAAAATCCTCGATGCAGCAGGGAAATCGGCGGCTTCGCGGCGGCGCTTGGACAGCGCGAAACCGAGATCGGCTTCAATCGGGGTCGTTTCTTCGTCGATATCATGGCCATAGAGCGGCAATCCCGCTTCCAGGCGGAGCGAATCGCGTGCGCCCAACCCGACGGGTTTTACCGCAGAATCGCCGCCCAGCGCTTCCGCCAAAGCCTCGACATGGGCGGCCGCCACCGAAATCTCGAAGCCGTCCTCACCCGTATATCCCGAGCGGCTGACCCAGAGACCGATATCGCCATCTGGACTTTTCCAGGTAAAGCCGCCCGCCTGCATGAAATACAGCGCGGCGGTCTCGGGCACGAGCCGGGCCAAAGCCTCACCGGCTTTCGGCCCCTGCAATGCGACGAGCGCGCGCTCTTCCATATGATGGATATGAACGGCGTCAGGCAGCGTTTCGCGCAGATAGGCGAGATCGCCATGCTTTGTCGCGCCGTTGACGACCAGATAGAAATATTCCTGATCGTCGGGCACCACCTCGCCTTCCGTCAGGCCGCAAAGCTCGGGATCGGCATAGCCCAGCCGCGTCACCATCAGATCGTCGACAATGCCGCCATCCGGCGCAAGCAGGAGCGAATAGCGCATCCGGTCGACCCCGAGTTTGCGGATCTCGCCGGGAAGAACCAGCTCCAGAGCAGCAGCTGCGCCCGGCCCGCTCACAATGATCTGCCCCATATGGCTGACATCGAACAGGCCCGCCGATTCGCGCGTCCACAGATGCTCGGCCATGATGCCCTCATACTGGATCGGCATGTCGTAGCCGGCAAAACCGACCATCCGCGCACCCTGGGCCCGGTGCCAGCTATCTAAAGGGAGTTTTGCATTTTCGCTCATATCTTCTCCGTGACCAGAACCGACCGGATTTCGCCCGGTCTGCCCCCTCTGTCACGGAAGCCTGAGAGCTTTCGCCGCGCGATTTGCGCACGGCTTACCCCTTCGGCGGGACATGGAACCCCATATCCACTTTCCAGAGCACCGATTGGCCGCGCGGTCCTTTTGCCTGAGAGATTCCGGGGCGGTTGCTCCTTCGGCGGTGTGGCAAAGCACATCCTCTCCCGCGCAGTCATTCTGCCGGTTGCCCGGCAGCGGTATGACAATCGATTGGCGTCTGCCGCGGGGAGAGTCAATCACGCAGCAAACAGAAAATTTGAAAAGAAGGGGCGCCGGCTATCGCCCGAGCAGCGCCGCCGCCTTGGCCCGCCAGACGCCGGACAGCGGTTCCAGTTCCGCAAGCTGTTCGAGAGCCTCCGGCTCGCTTTTGCCTTCTCCCTTGATAAGCAGGGAAAAAACCCGGGCGACTGTCCATTGCGGAAAGGGGTTATCGATCCGTGTCATGGTGTCGCCAGCAGACGCCGTTCCGGTTTCAATGACC
>JBPOET010000223.1:0-4016 GCA_051251675.1 Parasphingopyxis sp.
ATATGTCAGCTGTCTGCTGGCGCGACAGCGGCAATTCGAACCGGTCCGCAGGGCCCGTTGGCCCCTCGCAGGCCCGCCCGCCAAGACGCTTCGACATTTCGATGAGGAAGGACGCCACACGCTCGGCCGCACTCTTCCGGCCGAGAAGCAACATCCAGTCCCGGGCCCGATCCAGCTCGCCCAGCGTCCGTTCGAGCAATTCATGCTCAAGACCCGGATGCTGTTTGGCGAAGCCGTCGAAACTGGAGCGCGTAAACACGCAAAGCTGCGCGTCCGTCAGCGCAGTCACCGAATTGGCGCTGCTCGCGCCGAATGGCCGGCCAATAAAATCGGACGGATAGGTGATGCCGACAATCATCTCGCGCCCGTCCCCGGTCGCCGTTGTCAGTTTCAGCATCCCATCGATGACGTTGGCAACGATAGGCGCATCATCCCCTTCCCAGATTACGGTCTCGCCCCGGCGCACATTTTTGCGGCGGCCGATCCGATTCAACTCATCAAGCGCATCGGTTTCGAGCACGGAGCAGATGGCCCGATTGCGAACAAGGCAGGTATCACAGCTGGACATGCGGCCGGGTTAGCGGAAGAAAGCGGCGAGGTCAGCCGTTTTTTGTCGCTATACGAATCAGACAACGGCGCCGCGAGCGCCGCCGTTGCGCAAATCGCCGGTCGACTTGCGGCACAAAGCTGCATGACAGGCCTCGGCGCAATCGCGTTTTTCGTTAGACGGCTCGCCATTTAGCGGGATCGCGACGCGCATGCCCGGGCGCCCGCACACCTCGGCCCACAGGATATTCTCTTCGGTGGCCGGGGGAACAAACCCGTTTGCCGAAAGGCCAAGCAATGCGCCGACCGCAAAAAGCTGCTCGATTATCTTCATTTCCCGATCGGCTCATCATCGTCATCGTCCAGAATCCGGGCCGCCGCGCCGTCCGGATCCTCGAACTGATTGTTGGACAAAGCCCAGAAAAAGGCCGCAAGGCCAGCGAGACCCAGGCCGATCGCAACCGGAATGAGGATAGCCAGTCCGGTCATCGAATCCTCCGCAATCGAAGCGAATTGGCGATAACGATCAGCGACGAAAGCGACATGGCGACGGCGGCAACCAGCGGCGTTACGAAACCGCCGATCGCGAGCGGCACGGCCACCACATTGTAAATCAGCGCCAAACCGAAATTCTGTTGCACGATATCCATCGTTCGCCGCGCAGCGCGGATCGCAAAGGGGATCGGTGCGAGGCTGTCTCCGAGGAAAACCAGATCGGCAGCGTTTTGCCCGACATCGCTGGCGGAACCCGGCGCGATGGAAACATGGGCGGCGGCCAGGGCCGGGCCGTCATTCAACCCGTCGCCCACCATCAAAACGCGATGGCCCTGCCGGCGCAACCGCTCAAGCGCCTCGCATTTGTCATCCGGACGGGCGTTCGACTGAGCGGTCAGATGGAGCGCGCCGGCGATCGGCTGGATTGCGCTGCTCTTGTCACCAGAGAGAATAGAGCCGGGCAGACCAAGGCCGGCGATGTCCGCGACCGCTTCTTCGGCATCGGGGCGAAGTGTATCGCGGAAACGGATAATCGCCGTACGATCACCGCCGATGGTCAATGCTACAGCAGGGGTTGATTGCGCCCCCTCCGGCGCTTCAAGCGCGACCTTGGTCTTCTCGTAAATCCCGGTCACTCCGGTTCCCGGCAGTTCGGCCAGCCCGGTGATGGAAACTGCGCGAACGCCCTCGGATTCAAGCCGTTCCCGAATGGCTGTGGCCAAGGGGTGGCGCGACGCGCGGGCCAGGGCAAGCGCAATGGCTTTTTGATCATGGTCCAGCTCTTCGAGATTCACCGCCTCAAGGCGGTCGAGCGTTAGCGTACCGGTCTTGTCGAAAACCGCGCGATCGGCTTCGGCAAGCCGTTCGATCGCCGATTCATGTTTGACAAGGACACCCCGTTTCATCAGCGAACCCGTCGCGACGACATGCGCCACCGGCACCGCCAGGCCAAGCGCACAGGGGCAGGTGATTATCAGCACCGCAACGCCGATCAGCAGCGCCTGATGCCAGTCCGCCCCCGCCAACATCCAGCCGACAAAGGTCAACAGAGCGAGCGAATGGACCACAGGCGCATAGAGACGGGCTCCGCGATCGGCAATTCGCACATAGCGGGACTTGCTCTGACCCGCCGTCGCCATCAGCCGCCCGATATCGGCCAGCGCCGTTTCGTCGGCCGCCGCCGTGACTTTAACCGTGAGCGGTGCGGCAACGTTGAGCGTACCGGCGAAAACCTGTTCCCCGGGACCCACCGATTGCGGCGCGCTTTCGCCTGTCAGCAGCGATGCATTGATCGCGCTTTCGCCCTCGATGACAATGCCATCCGCCGCCAGGCGTTCTCCCGCCGCCAACTGCATGATCATGCCCGGTCGCAATTCCGCGGCTTTGTACCATGCGCTGCTTCCGTCGTTGTCGATCACCAGCGCTCCGGGCGCCGACTGACGGGCCAGCGCGGCAACGCCGTCGCCAACCTTACGACGCATCATGGCGTCGAGCGCCCTCCCGACAAGGAGGAAGAAGATCAGCATCAGCGCGCTCTCGAAATAAGCATGATCGCCGCCGACGATAGTCTCGTACAGGCTGATCGCGGCGGTAATCGTCACGCCTATAGCTATCGGCACATCCATATTGGTCCGGCCGTGGCGAAGCGCCTGCCATGCAGAACGGAAGAACGGCCTGCCGGCATAGGCAATTGCCGGCAGGGCAATCAGCGCCGAAATCCAGTGAAACAATGTGCGCGTAGCGCCATCGGCTCCAGACCAGATGCTGACGGAAAGCAGCATCACATTCATTGCGGCAAACCCGGCAACGGCCAGGCATTTGAGCAATTCACGACCCGCAGCGGCGGCGGCCTCGTCACCCCGGTCCTCGGCGATCAGGGACGGTTTGAAACCAAGGCCGCGAATGGCCTCCGCAAGATCGTGATCGGACAGCGCCTTGTCATGTGCGACCGAAACCTGCTTGCTGGTGAAATTGACACGCGCGGCATGAACCCCGGCATGCGCCATCAGGCCATGCTCAATCTTGGAAATGCAGCCCGCACAATGAATATCGGGCACTGCAAAGCGGCTTTCCTCTGCCGAAACCGGCTTGCTGGCCTGAAGCGGTGCGTTCATTGGATATCGACCAGCACCCGTTTACGCTCGTCGCCTCTCACGATCTCAATGCGCACGATCCAGCGACCGGCTCCGAGTGTCTCGTTGCTCCGATACATGCCATCGCCAGTCTCTGAGAAGGAGAGTGGAACCTCATCGGCCCGGCCAACGGGATGGGTCGCGATACCCGTGACAACCGCGTCAGACAGCGGCCCTTCGGGGGTATCGATGGTGACCGCCACCCTGTCCTGCACCCTCACGACGGTCTCGGCCCATTGCAGGTTGCCCTGCTCCCGCGCCGCTTCAAGCCAGGTGTTGAAATTCTGGCTTGCGACATAGCTGTTATCGACGACCGTGCCACCGAAGCTGCGCGTCGCAAAGGTCGCCATCACCATGTTGACTGCAACCACCACGCCGAAAAAGGCGACAAGGATCGCGGTCATATGCCAGCCATTGAACCGCCGGGTCACTGATCGGCTCCCGGGCGGGAGAAGCGCGCGGATTCAAAGGCTGTTTCCTCTTCCTCGCCACCGGTTGTCGTGACGATGAAGGTGAAATCTTCCCGTGCTTCCCCGTCATGCGGGGCCGCAACGAACACCCGGGTGTTGAGCAGCTGATCGGCGGGCACAGTAATGTCGAACGCACGCAGCGCCTGATCGCGGCTGCCGGAACCCGCCCACATAACTCCGCCTTCCAGGCCTTCCAATTCAAGTCGCATCGTACGCGGCCGGTTTTCCATATTGCGGATCTTAACGTCGAAGCTGTTGCGAACCTGACCGCCGGTCAATTGGACGAAGGTCGGATTGCGATCCTGAATAGCGTTGATCGTCAGCCGGTCGCGCGTGCCGACGGCAAAGAGCATGGCCAAGCCGATTCCCGCCC
>JBPOET010000224.1:0-4003 GCA_051251675.1 Parasphingopyxis sp.
GTGCAACCTGGCCGGCGGTGACAGCCGTGCCATCATCCCAGGTGATTTCGTTGAGGCGGAAGACATAGGTTTGCCCCTCGTCGAGCACGATCCATCGCTGTGCGAGCGCCGGTTCGATCTGGCCCTCTCCATCCAGCCTGACGAGCCCCTGCGCCGTCGCTTCGAGCAACAGCGCATCGGAGGGCGAGGGCAGGGCGGCTATCGGCCGGGTGAATGAAGTGGCTTCCCCGATCATGTCGACGCGCATCGGGCCCAGATCTTCGCCGTCAGCGCAGGAGGCGGAAAACAGGGCCAATATGGGGGCCAGAATCAGGGGGGCGATGCGGTTCATTGCGCCTCGCTCAGTAGCAGCGTGCGGCTGGGATGCACATTGGCCGAATTGTCGATCCAGCCCGAAACACGCGGCCCGACAAGCGAGCGGCTGACATAGTAATAGATCGGCAGAACCGGTGCGTCGCGGACAAGAATTGCCTCTGCGGTCCGCATCGCCCGGGCGCGAGCGGCTGGTTCGGGTTCGGCAAGGGCCCGATCGAGTGCCGCATCATAGGCGGGATTCGCGTAGCCGGAATAATTGATAGCTCCGGCGTCAGACCGATGCACGGCAAGGAAGTTTTCCGGCGCGGAAATATCGCCAATCCATCCCGAGCGGGCGAGCGTGAAATCGCCCCGTCTGAGAGCCGCGAAATGGAGGGTCGCTTCACTGTTGAACAGGCGCGCCTCAACGCCCAGCGGTTCCCACATGGCGGCGAGCGCAACCGATATCCGGCGATGTTCGGCTGCGCTGTTGAACCGGATGTCGAAAACAAGGGGGGCGCCCGGGCCGTAACCGGCTTCGTCCAACAGGCGCCTGGCCTCTTCGAGGCGCGCCCGACGCGTCATCGTTCGGCTGACCGGGGCGATCGGGTCGAGGCCGGACAGGCCGGGCGGGATAATGCCCCAGGCGGGCACCGTGCCTATGGCCAGCAATTCTTCCGATATCCAGGGCCGATCGACGGCAAGGCTCAACGCCCGGCGGACGCGCACATCGTCAAAGGGCGGTCGGCGGGTGTTGAAGGCGAAATAATAGGCGCCCCGATATCCCGCCACGCGCGTTGCTTCGTCGCGATTGGCGCGCAACCATCGCAGACGCGTTGAGGGGAACTCGCCAGCTATGTCGGCACCGCCTGCGAGGAATATCCGCATCGCGGTGAGACTGTCATCGACGGGTCGCCACGCTATCCGCGCAATCGGGGCCGCGCCTTCGTGCCAGTGCGGATTGCGCTCGAGCAGAGCGCGGTCGTTGAGGGTCCAGTCGGTCAGCCGGTACGGGCCCGACGTCACAAGCGGCCGGTCTCCCGTCCAGCTTTCGCCTGCGGCGGCTATACGGTGCAGCGGCAGCGCGGCCATTGCCGGGTGAGCGAGCAACTCCAGCAGCGCCGGATAGGGATAGGCGAGGGTGATGATCACATGGTCCGGTCCGGCGGCCTCGACAGTCTCGATCGCGTCGAACAGGGATGCGGTGGGCGCGGCGGTGTCAAGATCTGTGAGACGCGCGAAGACCGCCTCGAATAGCGGCGCTGCGATGGGCTCGCCGTCCGAAAAAGCCAGGCCTTCACGCAGGGCAAAATCCCATATCAATCCGTCCGCGGAGGTCGTCCAAGACTGGGCGAGGCCGGGCTCGATTCCGCCATTGGCTGCGTAGCGGGTCAGTCCCTCGAACTGGTCTGCGGCAATACGCAACGAGGCAAGGTCGGAAACGCTGTGCGGGTCGAGCGATTTGATCTCGTCATCGGCGAGACGGACCAGCATATCGGGGGGAAGCGGATTTGCACTCGGCCCGCCACAGCCAGCGATCAGCGGAAGAAACAAAAAAGACAATACGTACAGGCGGACCATAGCTCCACCTTAGGCTATGCTGCTTTCCCTGACCAAGCGGCAATTCAGCTGCGCAGACTTGCCCATGGACCGTGGATCGCGAGGGTTATGCCGGGCTCCTGGATATTGACGAACATGATCTGGCCATCGGGCGAGAAGCATGCGCCGCAGAATTCGCTGCGATCAGGATGGGCGTTGCGGGCAAAATCGTAAATTTCTCCGGTCGGGGTCAGCCCACGCAGATACTGATCGCCGCGGCCATCCTCGCACAGGATAAGGTCGCCCCAGGGCGCAACGACGAGATTGTCGCACATGTCCAGCGTGTCCGCTCCCGGAGATTCGTAGAGCAATGTCAGCGCGCCGGGCGCACCCGTTTCGTCATGTCGGCCTTCCGACGCGCTCGGCGTATAGCGCCAGACCTGGCCGGATCTCTGATTGCCGCCCTGGGTGCAGTTGAAGAAGATATCCCCGCCGCTGCCGTCCGGCCTTTGGGCATAGTCCATGCCTTCTCCGCGGAAAAAACGGGCCGCACCTGCGGCATGGCCGCGCTCGGCAAGATCGCCTTCGGGCGCGTGCACGTCCTCAAGATCGATCCAGTCGACCGCAAAAGACTGGCCCTGTTCGATACGGCCAAGTCCGGGGCCGCCCCAGTCGCGCGGCCAATTGCTGGTCGTGGCGGAAGGCCAGTCGCGGATTGCTAGTGCCTGAAGTCGTCCGCCGCGATGCAGTTCGCCGGGAGCGTCGGGGAGAAAACGATAAAAGAGGCCGGTGCCGCTGTCCTCGGTAAGATAGGCTATGCCGGTATCCGGATCGATCGCCACTGCCTCGTGCGCGAAACGGCCCATTGCGGTCAGGGGAACGGGTGCAATCACGCCGGTTGCCGAGGAGGGCGTTTCGAACACCCAGCCATGATATCGCTGGGATTCTTCGGGCGGCCGGCGCATCGATTCCTCGCAGCTTAGCCACGAGCCCCAGGGTGTCGGCCCGCCGGCGCAATTGGCGGCGGTGCCGGTCAGCACCAGATAGTCTTCCACCAATTGGCCCGACCGCATGTCGAACACAGCCTTGGTAACACCGCCGAAAAACGGGCTGCCATCCGGTTTGAGGCCGAAGATCAGATCGCTGTCGAGGCGCGACAGAAGCTCATTATTCTCGCCGAACGGGCTGCCCGTTTCTGTATCGGGCCAGTTTTCATGATTGCGCATCAGGATGCAGCGGTCTGCGTTTGCGGGATCGGCGAAACAGGCCATGCCGTCTGGCCTGCCCGGCCGGAAAAAGCCGTCCGCCATCCGCCCGCCCGTTGTTGAGACGACCGCATAGGAAAAGCCTTCCGGAAGGTCCAGGATCCCGGCGGCGTCACTCACCAGGCCCGGCGCCTGCGCCGAGGCGCGCGATGCCGGGAAAGCCCCCAGCGCCGAAGCCGAATAGAAGAGGCCTGCGGCCTTGCCATATCGGAGGAAGGTTCGTCGGGAGAGGGCCATAGGGTTTTCCAGCGTGTTTATGTCTCGATCCTGTCGAGCCTAACGCCGAATTGTTACAATTGAAAATGGTGCGGACGGCGGGACTCGAACCCGCACTCCCTTACGGGAAGCAGATTTTAAGTCTGCAGCGTCTACCGGTTTCGCCACGTCCGCATGGCAAAGGGGGTGGCCGAACTCGATCGGCGTTACAAGCGTAAATCGAAAGCGGTCAGAAGTTGAGGCGCTCGCGCATTTCTTTGCCCGGCTTGAAATAGGGAACGCGCTTGGATGGCACGTTCACGGATTCGCCCGTGCGAGGATTGCGCCCGATACGCGCGTCGCGCTGACGGGTGGAAAAGGCTCCGAAACCGCGCAGTTCAACGCGCCCGCCCTTGGCCAGCTGTTCGGTAATCGTGTCGAAGAAGCTGTTGACCAGGCGTTCGACATCTTTGGTCGAAAGCTCTGGATTGTCAGCAGCGATCTTCTGAACAAGTTCAGATCGAATCATGGCGAATTTCCCCCGAAAGGCCATTAGTTGCGACACAACACGCATGACTTTTGCCATTGCGACAGGGGCCGCGCTTATAATTTTACGCTTCCGCCCTCTGCATAATCTTAATGTTCCTGTTTTGGGGGTTTTTCAAGCCAACTGGCCCCGATTCGGCGGGGAATCGGCTTGAATCCGGCAT
>JBPOET010000225.1:0-3974 GCA_051251675.1 Parasphingopyxis sp.
ATCCGCAATATTGCGGCGCAACCACGGCGACCGTCGTCGACGAGGCGGGGGCGGAGCTTGCCGATATGCGCTGGCAGCCGACGCTCAGGGTGATGCCGCCCTATCATGACGACCCTGCCTATATCGACGCGCTGACGAAATCGGTGCGCGAAGGGCTTGCGGGGCTGGACTTCGAACCCGACGCGCTGATTGCGAGTTTCCACGGTATGCCGCGACGAACCCTGGAACTGGGCGATCCGTATCACTGCCAGTGCCAGAAGACGGCAAGGCTGGTGAGCGAAGCGCTCGGAAAGCCGCTTTTCACAACGTTTCAGTCGCGCTTCGGCCGTGCGAAATGGCTTGAGCCGGCGACGGCCGACCTGCTCGCGGCGCTGCCGGGCAGGGATTTGAACAAAGTGGCGATCTTTGCCCCCGGCTTTGCCGTCGATTGCCTGGAGACGCTGGAAGAACTGGCAATGGAGGGGCGCGCGCAGTTTCTGGAGGCCGGAGGGAGCGATTTCGCCTATATCTCCTGTCTCAATGCGAGCGTTGAGGGTATGGCCATGCTTGAAACTCTTGTCCGCCGCGAACTTGGCGGCTGGATTTCCTAGGCCGCAGAAGCGGTCCGCGCCGGCTTGGCGATCTTGCTGGGGCTATCCCCAAGCCGTTCCAGATCGAAATTGCGGGCGAATTCGATACCCATCCGTTCCTTGTCGGACCAGCGAACCGTGCTCTTGAACATCTGCCCTTCGAGAATTTCGATGAGGATGTCGGTTCCCACCTTGATATCTCCGATTCCTTCGACCATCGCGCCGGTGCTGGAGATATTGCGGATGAGCGCCTTGTCCTTGGTGCCGTCGATATCGACCGTTGCAGACCGTAACAGGCTCCTGCGCGGGCTGCGGCTGGCCCGATGCCCTTCGGCGGTCGCCGCGCCCTTCCCGTCAGACAGTTGTTTCATAACCTCTTCATGCGGCATCGGCTTGCCGTACACATATCCTTGGATATGAGAACAGCCGAGCTGCTTGACCAGTTCGATTTCGTCTTTGAGCTCAACGCCCTCGGCGGTGGTCTCCATGTAAAGCGATTCCGCCAGAGAGACGATCGCCTTGATGATCGCGGCATTGCGATTGCCGACGACGGCTGCGCCGCGGATGAAGGACTGGTCGATCTTGATCTTGTCGAAGGGCGCGGTTTTCAAATAGCCCAGCGCCGAATAGCCGGTGCCGAAATCGTCCAGCGCGAGCCGGACGCCGATACGCTTCAATGTCTTGAACATCGTATTGGTGTCGTGGCTCTCATCCAGGAAAACCGATTCCGTCAATTCGAGTTCCAGCCGTTCCGGCGCCAACTGGGCGTTGGCCAGTGCGCTGGTCACGATTTTCGGAAAGTTCGGATTCACGAACTGTATGGGCGAGACGTTGACGGCAACGCGGGCATTTCCGGGCCATTGGGCCGCGTCCATACAGGACTTTCGCAAAATCCATTCGCCAATCTGCTCGATCAGGCGAACGTCTTCGGCCACCGGAATGAAATCCGCAGGCGAGATCGCGCCATGGCTCGGATGGGTCCAGCGGATCAGCGATTCATAGCCGACGATTTTCTCGGTCGTGGTGCTGACTTGCGGCTGGTAGGCGATGTGCAGCTGGTCGTTGGACATGGCGACCCGGAGATCGTCTTCGGTCCGCTTGCGCTGTTTCGCGCCGGCATGCATTTCACGCTGGTAGAAGCGGTGGACGCCGCGGCCATCCGCCTTCGCGACATATAGGGCGAGATCCGAATTTCGGACCAGTTCTTCCGACGTCGCGCCGTCGGTGGGCGCTACCGCGATCCCGATCGAACAGCCGATAGAAAGCGTAACGCCGTCAATCATATAGGGTTGGGACAAATCGCTTATGATCTGGGCGGCAAGATCGTCCAGCGGGCCCTGTTTGCTCATGTCCGGCAGTACGACCTTGAATTCATCGCCGCCAAGGCGGCCGACCATGCCCTTGTTGCCGACGACCCGAAACAGCCGCTTCGACACCTGTTTGAGCAGCTCGTCGCCCACCGGATGGCCCATCGTATCGTTCACGGCCTTGAACCGGTCGAGATCGAGCAGGAACAGGGCCACTTCCGCCGAACCATCCTCCTTGACGTCCAGCGCTTTTTCGAGCGCCATCTGCATTTCCTTCCGGTTCGCCAGGCCGGTCAGAGAATCGTAACGGGCCAGGCGGTTGGCCTCCGCTTCCGAACGCCGCTTTTCGGTCAGGTCGCTCCCGCTGCCCGCATAGCCCCTGAACTGGCCGATCTGGTCGACTATCGGGCGACCCGAGATCGCCCACCACAATTCTTTGTCCTGTACGGCTGCGCGGACGGTCACGTCGTTGAAGGCGCTGCGCGTCGAAAGGTGAAATCCGAGCGCGCGTTCCCCATCCTGGGCGCCGCCCTCGAACTGGATGAGCGAGGTGAACGGCTTGCCGATGACATCCGATGCTTCCCGGCCCAGCGCTTCGAAAAGCTTGGGGGATACATAGACGATCCTGCCGCTCCGGTCGGTTTCCCAGAACCAGCCATTGCCATTGGCTTCGAACTGTTCGAGCAGACGATTCGCGCGCCTTGCCTTGGATTCGCTGCGCTCCCGCACATGGCTCTGGCTGGTATCCAGGCGGATATTGACAAGCGTCGCGATCCAGAAGGCCGTGAACACCACGATACCGACCACCATGACCTGATATTGCCCGGACTGCACGGTTCCCGTGATGATCGCCGCGGCTACGAACACCAGTGCAGCGGCCTGGACCGGCATGAGGGCGGTGAGCATGATCAGGAAGGTCACGGCGAGCGAAATGATGCACAATGTTACGATCGGCAGGGAGCCGAAGGTAATCAGCTCCCAGCCGAGCAGGGCAATGCCGATGCCCATCATGCCGGCAACCGGAACAATGGCGCGAATGACGTGGTGGGGCGGCAGACGCTTGACCCATTTCGAACGGATGGCCAGCAGGGTGATCAGGTTGAGGCCAAGGACCGCCGCCGCATAGACAGAGGCGTGTGTTCCGAAATACTGGGCCTGCAGACTCCATGCTGCGGTCAGGGCGAGTGTCAGGGTCAACAGCTGCGCAAAGATGGTCATCGGCCACATGGCGGCCGTGCGGTCTATCCTGGCGATCTGGTCTTCTGCCTGGAACGCCGTCGATGCCTCGGCCAGACCGAGGCTGGCGACCCAGCCGGCCCGTTCCCCCGCATCCGTTTCGGTCAGTTGAGAGCGCAAATCCATGCGCATGGGCTAGACCATATGTGTGAGAGGTGTTTTTAGGTTTATGGTTAATCCGGCTTTTACACTTCGCGCCCGGTGCCGGTTTCCGGCTCGATAACGCTTGCGCGGCCGCACGCCACTACCCTAAACATATGATGGAGACGAGCGATGGTGAGGGGATCCGAAAATGACGAGAATAGCGATTGTAACCGGCGGAACGCGCGGCATCGGAGAGGCGATCAGCGTCGCCCTGAAAGAACAGGGTATGACGGTCGTCGCCAATTATGGCGGCAATGACGAGAAGGCGCGCGCCTTTACCGACCGTACCGGTATCGAGGCCCGCAAATGGGATGTTGGCGATTTCGACGCCTGTCAGGCCGGATGCGCGCAAGTTGCCGAAGAGGTCGGCCCGGTCGACATTGTCGTCAACAATGCCGGGATCACGCGTGACGGCACGCTTGCCCGGATGAGCTATGAAGACTGGCACGAGGTCATGCGCGTCAATCTGGGTGGCTGTTTCAACATGGCCAAGGCCTGTTTCCCCGGCATGCGGGAACGCGGGTGGGGCCGGATCGTCAATATCGGATCGATCAACGGCCAGGGCGGCCAATATGGCCAGGTGAATTACGCCGCCGCTAAATCGGGCATTCACGGTTTTACCAAGGCTCTGGCCCAGGAAGGCGCCAAGGCGGGCGTTACCGTAAACGCGCTGGCGCCCGGTTATATCGATACCGATATGGTGGCCGCCGTTCCCGAG
>JBPOET010000226.1:0-3970 GCA_051251675.1 Parasphingopyxis sp.
GCATATGTAAGCCCGCGTTTCCATCGGTCCCGGCCGCGGGTGACGCAGATCGAAGACCATATCTTTTACCGGTAAGAGAAACCCCCTTCCTTACCGGGTCGCATGGGCCGTCTTCTCACTGCGGGGAGGCGGCCTTTGCTATTGTACGGAGAAGCCGGGGCCTTCCGCACCATCTGTAGCGGGACGTGCTGAACCTTGCTCCGCGGCGACGGGATCTACGCCGGCTTCCCCGCCCGCGCCCTCGTCCGTCGAACCGAATTCCAGCGCCTTGATCGCAAGCCACCAGCCGCTCATCGCGTCAACGGGACGGTCGAGATAAAAGGCTTCGGTCTTCTGATACCAGCTATCGGCGGCAGCCACGATACGCTCATTCTGCGGGCTCGGCTCGAGCTCGAACGCCCAGCCGCGAAGCGCCGACGCGTTGAACAGCAGGAGAAAGCCGGTCGCCACCGCAATGGCGGTCGAAGCCCAGAGCAACGGATGAGACTCCTCGCCGTCCGGCGGCGGCAGGTCTACCGGCGAAGTCATGTCAGCATTGCTCATATCTCGCGCCTTTCCGCCTAGAATTGGTAATAGATGAAGGGTTCGACGCCCTCGGGGCGCATCGCGTCGATAATCAGGATTAGCGCGCCCGCCCCCAGACCGACCCATATCGCAGACTGTTTGCGCACCCAAAGCGCGTTGCGCTGGATGGCGTCGGCCGGCAGAGCATGCAGCGCCGTGCCGATCAGGATCAGCGCGAGGCCAAGCGGCGCAAGCGTGGTTGTCGAAAAGTCCAGCGCCGCGATCCCGGCGAGATACTGGCTGGCATCGTCGAAGGTCGCCGAGCGGAAGAAAATCCAGGCCAGCGTCACGATATGGAAGGTGATGACGATACCGGCGGCGGGCGGCAGCTCCGGCCATTGCGCAGGCCTGTATTCGCGCCAGAGCCGTTCGGCGACCAGAACGCCGCCATGGATCGCGCCCCAGATAACGAAGTTCCAGCTCGCGCCGTGCCAGAGGCCGCCAAGCAGCATCGTCGTCATCAGCGCCAGATAGAGGCGCGCCCGGCCGTGCCGGCTGCCGCCAAGCGAAATATAGAGATAGTCGCGCAGCCAGCTCGACAGGCTGATATGCCAGCGCCGCCAGAAATCCTGAAGGGAAGCCGCCCGGTACGGCTGGTTGAAATTGTGCGGGAAGCGGTAGCCGAGCAGCGCCGCCAGCCCGATGGCCATGTCGCTATAGGCGGAGAAATCGCAATAGATCTGGACCGCATAGCCATAGGCCGCAAGGATCAGGTCGAGGCTCGAATGCGCGGCCGGATCGAAAAACACCGGATCGACGAATTCTGTCGCGAGATAGGAGGCAATCACCGCTTTCTTGAACAGACCCCAGATAATCAGCAGCAGCCCCATCGCGGCCATGCCCCTGTCCATCTTCGGCACGCTCTGGAATTGCGGGATCAGGTGCGAGGCCCGCACGATCGGCCCAGCCACGAGGTGCGGGAAAAAGGACATGAGAAGCACCATGTCGAGCAGCCGCGCTGGCTCGGTCTGCCGGCGATAGATATCGATGAGGTAGCTCATCCCCTGGAAGGTGAAGAAGGAGATACCGATCGGGAGGACGACCTGCATGATATAGAGGTCGCGTTCCCAGCCCAGCCCGGCCAGCAGCGCCGCGAACTGCTCCATGAAGAAGCCGTAATATTTAAACCAGCCCAGGATACACAGATTGGCGATCACCCCGAGAATGAGGAACAGTTTGCGCTTTTTCTGCTCGTCTCTGAAATGGACGATCAGCCATGCTGCACCCCAGTTCAGGAATCCGCTCAGGATCAGCAGCGCAACGAACCGCCAGTCCCAGGCGCCGTAGAAGAACCAGCTGGCGATCAGCAGGAATATCTTGCGCCACTCGTTGGAGCCTTTCAGCCCCCATGCGACCGCATAGACGGCAAGGAAGAACAGCCCGAAGGTTAGGGTGGGAAACAGCACCGGGGTTTAACGTTCGCTATACGCCGCGGCCGCCCTTTCAAGGTCGGCAAACAGCATTTGACCGATCCTAGCGCCCCCGGTCTGGTTGAAGTGAACATGATCGCCGCGCATCAGCGCCGGCTCCCGATTGCGCCATCTGTGCGCGCTGCAGCGTCCCCCCATCGCCGCATTCCAGTCCCAGAACGCCAATCCCATATCGCGCGCGACGCGCCTCTGCCGGTCCCTGAGTTCGGCCAGCAAAGTGGGCGTGTACCAGGGCTGCGATCCGCTGCTCACACCCGCCGGATCGGGGCAGGGAGACGGCGGACCGGCATTGTCGGCCAGCCCCCTGTTGCGTGTATTGGCATCCGGAGCCCCGATCAGGAGGATCGGAATGTCCCGCCCCGCCAGCCTTCGCAAGCGGTTCACCTGGGCCCGCAAATCGCTCTCGAACCCGGCTGCGGTCAACTGTTGCGAAAAGCCTTCATTGGTGCCGAAAGCGATGACGAGCAGGTCCGGCGCATAAACGGCAAGTTCCGCAGCAGCCACTTCATCGGTCGATCGCCCGACATGCACGAATTGCGATCCGCTGACCCCCAGGTTGGAAAGGACAACACCGCCCTCCTGCCGCATCGTCGCGAAGGATGTGACCGTCACGATGCGATCGTCCAGGGTCGTCACCGATGCGCCAAGCTGCGGATAGTCGCTGTCCACCGTCCGGCAGACGGTTTGCCGGGCCGGGCCGTCCAGCTCCCAGCGCTCTGTCTCGAAACCGAGACGCATGGTCAGCGCGCCGGCACCCGGCTGGCTGATCGCGCACACGATGATCCGGTCGAAAGACTGATCGGGAGTATCGGCCGATATCCCCAGCATCTCGCCTTCCGCCCGCGCCGTCTGGCTGAAACCGGAAAGGCCGAGCGGCGGCCCGTAATTCGCATAGCCGCGCCCGAAGATCGAATTCACTTCCCAGCCGCTGGTCTGAGACGCGGTCACGCCCCAGGTCAGATAGCCGCCATAGGGCCGGCCTGCGGCGAGGACTCCGCGCCCGCCATGGCCGTAGCGATTGCGCAATTCTTCACGCCAGCCATTGGTGATCATATCGCCTGCGGTGTGGCTGTCGCCGATCTGCATAATGTGGACCGGCGCGCCGCCGTCGCGCTCACTCGATTCCAGCCGCTCGAAAAAGGGCGCGAGATTGTCTTCGTAGCAGAGCGTTTCGGTGCATGTACCGGTTGCCGACTGGGCCGCAGCCAGCGCCGTCAGTAAGATCGCCAAGTTCATCCGTCAGCCTGCCCGGTCGCGGCGTTTTCATTGCCGGCGTTGCGCCGCTGGCGCTCACGCATGGCTTCGGCCCGGGCACTGTCGACATAGCCGCGAATACGTTGCTCCAGCGCATGGGTGAGGAAACCATAGCCCATGCCTGTCATGTGGATGCCGTCATTGGCGCGGGCCAGGGTTCGCGCCCCTGTTTCGGGATTGTTGAGATAGGCGGCATAGTTCCCCGCCTCATCGACGCTGAGCGGCACGGTGTCGATAAAGGGTACGCCGAGTTGCCGCATACGCGCGGCGTAGAACGCGTTCTGCTGCTGGATCTGGGTATCGAAGCTCTCCCGGCGCATTTTCGGCAGACCGACCCAATAGACAATGGCCCCCTGATCGCGCAGCAACTGGACAATCGCATCGACACGTTCGCCGACAATTTCCTGCCATTCTTCGCTCATGAACGCCGCGCCGGAATTGCCGGTATAGATGCCCTGCGTATCGTTCGCGCCAAAGGAGAGTACCGCGATATCGACAGACTGTTCAGCGAGACGCTCTGAAATATCCTCGAAGATATTGAGGCTGCGATAGCGGGTAAAACCTGTCGACTGACGCGAGAACTGATGGACGACGAAATCCTCATCGCCGCGAAATCCCCGGTATAGCGCCGCCCAGAGGCCATCGCCGAAACTGTCGCCGAACACACCGATCTGCACGGGCTCGCCCGCGCCCAGAGACCGGGTGAGATTGCGGTTGAACTG
>JBPOET010000227.1:0-3965 GCA_051251675.1 Parasphingopyxis sp.
GTCAAAGCCCGAGCGCTTCGCGAATGAAGGTATCACTCTGCTCGAGCAATTGCGTTCGAGCATCGGAATCGGCGAGGCCATGGGCCAGTCCTTCGAACGTCACAAGTTCGGTCGGGCGATCCGCATCTTCCAGCCTGTCCTGCATTATTCGAGATTGCTGGATATCGACATTCACATCCACATCGCCATGGAACAGCAACACCGGAGCGACGATCCGGTCCGCGTTTCGCGCCGGCGAACCAGCCATAACGTGCGGCCCCGAACCCAGATATTCGGAAAGATTTCTCCCGCCCACATACCGCATTCCCTCTCTGCGGAGGGTCGGGAGATCCGTTACCGGAGCGATGGCGACAACGGCCTTGAACAAGCCCGGCTCATACACAGCAGACTGAAGAACGGCATAGCCTCCATAGGACCAGCCGACCCCGGCCATTCTCTCTGCTTCGGCAATGCCCTCGGACACAAGCCAGCGCGCGCCGTCATTGATATCGCGTATAGCGGTTTCCCAGTTGCGAAATCCGTTTTCGACCAACCACCCGTCGCCATAACCATGCGACCCACGAAAATTGGGCTGCAGGACGGCATAGCCCTGATGCGCAAAAAATTGCGCCATCCAGTCGAAGCCCCATACGTCCCGCGCCTCGGGGCCGCCATGCGGCATCACGATGGCTGGCAACCGCTCCCCTTCGCGACCAGGCGGCAGTGTCAGATAACCGGGAATCATCGTCCCGTCCGAAGCCGGGTAGCGCACGGACCGAACTGGCGCCAATTCCACGTCCTGTAGCGCGGGCCGTTCATCCAGAATATGGTTCAACATGCCGGCATTCCGGTCAAAGACATAATAGCGCCCGGGATCGGTGTCGCTGCCCGCCCAGATCAGAAGGCGTGTTTCATCATCGTTTGAATCGATAAAATGGATCACCGGAAGATCGGGCAGCGCAGCGGAAAGAGCTTCTGCAAGCTGTCGATATTCGGCATCGATATATTCAACCCTTGGGCGATCGTCGGCATACCCAACGCCGATAACCCGCCCCTGACGCCCGATTGTGATGAGGCTGCCCACATCGACGCTGTCATGCGAAAAAAGCATCTCGCGACTGCCTCCCTGGCTCAGAGCGACGCGATAAAGGGCATAGCGACCATCCGTCCTTTCGAAACCATATGCGGCATCCAGATCATGGTCGACCGCAAGCGGATAGAAACCCGTTCTGTCTCCATCATTGTATGTGCTCAGATTGTGCCAGGTTTCGTCGCCGCGCTCTCGAAAGAAGATATTGATGTCATTGCCGATCATTCCTGTCGCTCCACGCAGTTCGCGGGACATCATGATCCTGATATTGCCATGGCCGTCTGTCATGAAATCGCCAGCAACCGCATTGGGCATTTCGGAGGTATTGAAATCGCCTGTCACCGTGTCGAGCCGCACGGCGCGCAAACCGCCGCGACCGAACCGGCTGAGCAGCACAATATTGTCTTCCTCCGTTAGCCAGTCGATGATCCGACCATCATATCTGCTCCCGCGACGACGTCCCAGAGAAACTGCGTTCTCGCCCTCTTCACCCATCGCCACGAGCCGCGAAACGCCGACGATGTTGTTGAAATAGTTTTCGCTCAGCGCACTGATAGAGCACACAATCCGGCTGGGCCCCGAGAAACGGCACCAGCGAAGATTGCCTGGGTCGCCCGTGGTGGAGGCGATAACCCGGGCTTCGCCGCCGGCAACACTTGCAACATAGGCGTTGCTCCCCCTCCCCGCAGCGGCTCCCACAAAGACAACCCGCTCTCCCTCGGGCGATAAGGCGATGTCATGAACCGCCGTTCGGCGACCAAAAGCCTCGGCAGGATTTTCGAGCTCTCTGGCCTGAGCGGGCGTCCCCCATATCATACCCGGGAGCAAGGCCATTGCGGAAAGCCGCTTCAGCACGTTCATTTTCCGATACTGCATTCCGCCCATTCGGATTCCTTCCAGTTACATTCCCAGCGCTTCGCGCAGAAACGCGTCGCTGCGTTCCAGCATCTGTGTGCGTACCGCGGAATCGCGGAGGCCATGATCGAGGCCTTCGTAGACGATCAGCTCGCTGCTGTTTCCCGCATCGCCCAGTCGGTCATGCATCCGACGCGACTGACCGATATCGACATTGATATCCTGATCGCCGTGGAAGAGCAGCACCGGAGCGGCCATCCGATCGGCATGGCGCGCTGGCGATCCCGCGACCAGATGCGGACCAGAACCAAGATATTCGGAGACATTGCGCCCGTTCGAAAAAGCCATGGAATCCTGACGCAAGGCGGGCAGATCGGTCACTGGGGCGATGGCGACAATCGCTTTGAACAGCCCCGGCTCATACACGCCCGACTGTAGTGCCGCATATCCGCCATAGGACCATCCGACTGCGGCCAGCTGGTCGGCATTGGCGATGCCCTCGGACACGAGCCAGCGCGCGCCGTCATTGACATCGCCGATCGCTGTTTCCCAGCTCTGGAAACCATTGGTGACGAGCCAGCCCTCGCCATAGCCGTAGGAACCCCGGAAATTGGGTTGTAGAACGGCATAGCCCTGATGCGCATAGAATTGCGCCAGCCAGTCAAATCGCAATATACTCCGGGACTCGGGGCCACCATGCGGCATCACGATAGCGGGAAGCCCCGTTTCGCCGCCGCCCGGCGGTAGTGTGAGATAGCCTGGGATCATCGTCCCATCGGCCGCCGGGTAGCGTATCGGCCGGACCGTGGCGAGCTGCACGCCTTCCAGTTGCGGACGCGCCAGCAAAATCTCGTTCAACGCGCCGGCCGCCTTGTCGAATACATAAAAGCGACCCGGCTCAGTATCGCTGCTAGCCTGGACCAACAGCCGTGATTCATCGTCGCTGGCGCCCAGAAAGGTGATGTTCGGATTGCCCGGCAGCGCGCTGCTCAGCGCACTGTGCAGGGCCTGATATTCAGGATCGAAATATTCGATAACGCTTTCGTCTTCGGAATAGCCGACACCGATTACCCGCTGCCGTCGGCCAAGCCGCGCCAGCCTGCCCACATCCACCCTGGGATGTGCAAAGACCAGTTCGCGATCCAGCGTTTCGTTCAAAGTGATGCGATACAAGGCATCGCGGCCATCAAGGCGTTCGAGACCATAAACGGCGTTCAGATCGCGATCGACGGCGATGGGATAGAAGCCGGTGTTTTCAAGTCCGTCATAGCTACCGAAATCATGCCACTCGTCGCTACCCTGTAGCCGATAATAATAGTTGGTCGTCGAACCGGCCATGCCGGTGGCGCCGCGAATGGAACCGGTCGCCCTCATCCGCACCGTGCCATGCCCGTCCGTCAGATAGCGGACATTGAGCCGTTCCGGGGGTTCGACACTGTCGATGCTGCCGGTCCGGGTATTGATGCGCACGGCCGCAAGACCCTCCCGCCGGTCCACGATCCGCGTGGCACCGCGATAGGCCTCGGGCACGTAAACCCGGCTCATCATCACCGTCTCGTCATCTTCGGGAAGCCAGTCGATAATCTGGCCATCGAACTGCCGGTTGTTACGAAAGGGATTGTCGCGCTGCCCCAGCGTCCGCGCGTCCGATGCATCGTCGTCGACCGCAAAAAGCCGCGTTATCGGATAGATTTGCCGAGGGTCCTGAACCATTGCGTAAATTGAGCAGACCAACCGCTCTTCGTTGACGAAGCGGCACCAATTGAACTCCATCGGATCGCCGTCGGTCATGGTCACCAGGCTCGGCGAGGTGCTGCCGACATCCGCCACATAGGCATATGTCTCCTCTCCCGGCCCGGCGCTCAGATACACGACCCGATTGCCGCTCGGCGACAGGGCGATAGAAGTGACGGCAGGGCGCTGACCAAAGGCTTCGGCGGGGTTGTCCAGTGTCTGCGCCCCTGCCGGAGCGGCTGAGAGAAGAAGCCCGGCACAGGTCAAGCCTGAGAGTGTTTTGATCATGATTTGCCCCCGCTAAGTA